>NZ_JBHWIO010000029.1:3924-18440 GCF_042732075.1 Kitasatospora sp. NPDC059812 | reverse complement strand
GGGGGGGGGGGGGGGTGTCCGGGGGGGGGGTGATCGGGGGGGGGGGGGGGGGGGGGGGGGGGGGGCCCCCGGGGCCGGGGGGCCCCCGCCCCGCCCCCCCGCCCCCGGGCCCGCGGGGGGAGCGGGCCTGCGGAGGGTGCGGGTCTAGGTGCACGCCTGGGTGCGCGCCGGGCGGAGGCCGCTCGGCGCAGCGAACCTAAACCGGTTCAGGAGCGCTGTCAACGACTCGCGCAGCAACCACCCCGTCGGGTGGCTCGGCCCCCGGCGGCGAGGTGGACTCGCGCACGGTCAGCCGCGGCGTGGGCATCTGCAGGTCGCGCCCGGAGCCGGTCTCGTCGAGGGCCGCCAGCAGGCTGCGGGCGACCTGTTCGCCGAGCGCGAAGGTGTCCCGGCTGAGCGCGGTCAGCGGCGGGTGGACGATCCGGGCCAGCACCGAGTCGTCGAAGGAGACGATGGACAGTTCGACGGGCACCGCGACGCCCATCTCCCCGGCCACGCCGAGCCCGGCGACGGCCATCACGTCGCTGTCGTAGACGATCGCGGTGGGCCGCCGGGGCCGGGAGAGCAGGGTGCGGGTGGCGGCGGCGCCCTCGGCGTCGCTGAAGTCGGTGGGCACCGACACGGCCTCCTCCAGCCCGAGCCGGCGGGAGGCGTCGCGCAGCGCGCGGATCCGGCGCTGGGTGTGCTGGAAGTGCGGCAGCCCGGCGAGGTGGGCGATCCGGCGGTGCCCGATGGCGGCCAGGTAGTCGACGATGGAGAGCATCGCCTCCCGGTCGTCGGCCCAGATCCGCAGCGGGCCGCCGCCCTTGCCGGGCCCGCCCAGGATGACGGCGGGCAGGCCGAGTTCGTCCAGCACCGGCAGCCGCGGGTCGCGGACCTGGAGGTCGACGACGATGAAGCCGTCGACCCGGTGCTCGGAGGCCCAGCGCCGGTAGACCTCGATCTCGGCGGCGGTGTCCTCGACCACCATCAGGTGCAGCGCGACGGAGCTGGCCGAGAGCACCGCCTGGAGGCCGGACAGCAGTTGGCTGAAGAACGGCTCGACGCCGATGGTGCGGGCCGGGCGGGCGATCACCAGCCCGACGGCGTCGGCCCTGGCTCCGCCGAGGGCCCGCGCGGCGCTGTGCGGGCGCCAGTTCATCTCCTCGGCGACCCGCAGGATCCGGGCCCTGGTCGCCTCGCTCACGCCGGGGCGGCCGTTGAGCGCGAAGGACACCGCGCCCTTGGAGACACCGGCCTGGCGCGCGATGTCGGCGATCGTCGGTCTGGCCACAGAACCCGACTCCTCTCTTGACATCCAAGTTTAGGCGGGAGCATAGTCCCTGGCATAGCTAGACCGGTTTAGTAATACAGGTTCTGGAACTCGGCACCACCCCCGTGACCCAAAACCACCCCCCGAGCTCGGCACGATCCCCCACCCACCCCCAGGACCGGGAGACCCTCATGCGAAGAATCTGGGCGGCACTGACCACGACGGCGTTCACCGCGGCCGCACTCACCGGCTGCGGACTCGGCTCCAGCGAAAGCAAGAACAGCGACAGCGTGGCGAGTGCGGCCGCCACCGGCGAGGTCAAGGGCAAGGTCTCGATCCAGACCTGGGCGCTCAAGCCGAAGTTCACCGACTACGTCCAAGGCGTCCTCGACGGCTTCAAGAAGAAGTACCCCGGCGTCGAGGTCGAGTGGCTCGACCAGCCCGGCGAGGGCTACTCCGACAAGGTCCTCAGCCAGGCCGCGTCCGGCGGCCTGCCCGACGTGGTCAACCTCCCGCCGGACTTCGCCTTCCCGCTGGCCAAGAAGGACCTCCTGCTGGACGTCCTCAAGGCCGACCCCAAGCTCGCCGACGAGTACGTCGCAGGCGGCGTCGAGGCCTACCGCTACACCGGCCTGAACGGCACCTTCGGCTACCCGTGGTACCTCAACACCGATGTGAACTACTGGAATTCGGAACTCCTGACGAAGAACGGACTGGACCCGAAGAAGCTCCCCGCCAGCCTGGACGACCTGATCGCCCAGTCCCGGGCGATGAAGGAGAAGTCCGGCGGCCAGACCTACCTGATGAGCCGCAAGCCGGGCCTCGGCGACCTCTACAACGCCGGCGTGAAGCTCATGTCCGACGACGGCAAGTCCTTCACCTTCAACACCCCCGAGGCCGCCGCGCTGCTCGACAAGTACCGCGACGCCTTCAAGGAGGGCCTGCTGCCCAAGGACGTGCTGACCAACACCTACGTCGGCAACTCCAAGCTCTTCAACGCGGGCACGGCGGCCTGGACCACCGGCGGCGGCAACTTCATCACCAGCCTCGCCACCGACAACCCGACGATGGCCCCGAAGATGCTCTCCTCCCCCACCATGGGCGTCCCGCCACTGTACGTACAGGGCCTGACCATCCCGAAGAACACCAAGAACCCGGCCGCCGCCGTCGCCCTCGCCCGCTGGGTCACCAGCCCCGAGAACCAGGCCGCGTTCTCCCACCTGACCAGCGTCTTCCCGTCCACCAAGGCCTCCGCGAACGACCCGTTCTTCAGCAAGAGCGACGGCACCAACGCCGGCGACGCCAAGGTGGTCGCCTTCGACTCGCTCGCCAAGGCCAAGCTGATCCAGCCCGTCCAGGTCGACGACGCCATGAGCACCATCATCAACCAGCAGATCGCGCTGGCCATCAGCGGCGACGCGAGCTCCAAGCAGGCGCTGGACTCCGCCGTCGAGCAGTGCAACAAGCTGCTCAAGGGCTGACGGCCGACCGCCACCCCGACCGTACCGGTCGAGCGGCGGGCCACCCCCGCCCGCCGCACCCGGGAATGACCCGCACCACCCCCAGGAAGGCAACGGCATGACCCACCGGCGTTGGTTCACCCCCTGGCTGCTCGCCGGGCCCGCGATACTCTGGCTGGCCGTCTTCAACCTCTGGCCGGCCGTCAACACGGTGATCCTGTCCTTCACCAACGCCAAGCCCCTGGGCGGCGGGCAGTTCACCGGCCTGGAGAACTACGGGCGCCTGCTCGACGACGAACAGCTCGCCGACGCCCTGCTCAACAGCATCGTCTTCATGCTGGTCTGCCTGCCCCTGCTGACCATCCTGCCGCTGCTGCTCGCCCTGCTCGTCCAGCGCAAGGTCCCCGGCATCACCTTCTTCCGCACCGCCTTCTACACCCCGGTCATCGCCTCCGCCGTCGTGGTGGCGCTGATCTGGGGCTGGGTGCTGGACGACCGCGGCCTGGTCAACGGCCTGCTCCAGCAGTCCGGGATGGCCGACTCCCCGGTCGCCTTCCTCACCGACCGCTGGCTGCTGCTGTTCAGCGCGATCGCCCTGACCGTCTGGAAGGGCTTCGGCTACTACATGGTCATCTACCTGTCCGCCCTCGCCAACGTCCCGCGCGAACTGCACGAGGCGGCGGCCGTCGACGGCGCCAGCCCGATCCGCCGGTTCTGGCACGTCACCCTGCCCGGGGTGCGGCCGACCATGATGCTGGTCTCCGTCCTCATCTCGGTCAGCGCGCTGCGCGTCTTCTCCGAGCTGTACGTGCTCTCCCACGGCCAGGGCGGCCCGGGCGGGCGGGACATGTCGGTGGTGATGCTGATCCAGATGTACAGCCGCGGCTTCAACGGCCACCTCGGCTACGCCTCCGCGCTCAGCCTGATGCTGTTCGTCATCACCCTCGGCCCGATGCTGCTGCTGATGCGCCTGAACCGGAAGGCGGCCTGAACCCCGTGACCGACCCCCGTTCGAAGGCCGCCCGCCGCGCTCAAGACTCGCAGGGCTCGCAGGGACCCCGGGGCTCCCGGGGCTCCCAGGGCTCCCAGGGCTCCCGGGGTTTCAACACCCCCTCCCCCGCCCAGACCGCCGGCCGCTACCTGCTCCTGGTGCTCGTCCTGCTGCTGGTGGTCGGGCCGTTCCTGTGGCAGCTCTCCACCTCCCTCAAGGGTCCCAACGAAGACGTCTACACCAGCACCCCGAGCTTCATCCCCGAACAGCTGACCTTCGGCAACTACGGCAAGGTCGCCGAGACCATTCCGGTCTGGACCTACGCCCTCAACTCGCTGATCGTCGCCGCCATCTGCATCACCGGCAACGTGGTCGGCTGCACCCTGGCCGGCTACGCGCTCGCCCGGCTGCGCTTCCGCGGCGCCAAGCTCGTCCTCGGCCTCTTCCTCGCCACCCTGGTGCTCCCCGGCGAGGTCACCATCGTCTCCCAGTACGTGCTGGTGCGCGGCCTCGGCCTGGCCGACAGCCTGACCGGCGTCGCCCTGCCCGGCGCGATCGCCATGCTCAACGTGCTGCTGATGCGCACCGCCTTCGCCGCCGTCCCGCTCGAACTCGACCAGGCCGCCCTGGTCGACGGCGCCACCGTGTGGCAGCGCCTCTGGCACATCAGCCTGCCCAACGTGCGCGGCATGCTCAGCGTGATCGTCATCTTCACCTTCATCGGCGCCTGGGACGACTTCCTCTGGCCACTGATCGTGCTCAACGACCCGCAGAAGTACACCCTCACCGTCGGACTCCAGTACCTCAACGGCACCTTCTCCGCGAACCCGCGGCTGATCGCGGCCGGCACCATGATCGCCTTCCTGCCGATCGTCGTGGTGTTCGGCGTCTGCCAGCGCTTCTTCTTCAAGGGCGTCGAGGAGGGAGCCGTCAAGGGTTAGGCCCGGTCCGACCGAGGACGTGTCCGACGGTTCCTGACCCCACCGCCCGTTCGCCCCAAACCCGTTGAGGAATCACCCGCCCATGAGCACCCCCGCACCGCAGCGCCCCCGCTTCGGCGTCAACTACACGCCCAGCGCCGGATGGTTCCACCACTGGCTCGACTTCGACCTCGACGCCGTCCGCGCCGACTTCGACTCCATCGCCGCACTCGGCCTGGACCACGTCCGGGTCTTCCCACTCTGGCCGCTGTTCCAGCCCAACCGCACCCTGATCCGCCCGCGCGCCGTCGAGCAGTTGGCGGCCCTGGTGGACGCGGCCGGCGAACGCGGCCTGGACGTCGCGGTGGACGGCCTCCAGGGCCACCTGTCGAGCTTCGACTTCCTGCCCTCCTGGACCCAGACCTGGCACCGGCGCAACATCTTCACCGACCCCGAGGTCCTCGACGGCCAGGCCGCCTACCTGCGTACCCTCGCCGCGGCGCTGCACGAGCGGCCCAACTTCCTCGGCATGACGCTCGGCAACGAGATCAACCAGTTCTCCGGCGAACCGCACCCCGACCCCGACCGGATCACCCCCGGACAGGCCGACGCCTGGCTGCGCCGGATGCTCGACGCCTGCGAACAGGGCGCGCCCGGCCGGATGCACCTGCACGCCTCCTACGACGCCGCCTGGTACCTGGACGAACACCCGTTCACCCCCTGGCACTCGGCCCGGATCGGCGCCGCCACCGCCGTGCACTCCTGGGTGTTCAACGGCACCGCCCAGCGCTACGGCGCCCACTCCACCGCCACCGCGCAGCACGCCGCCTACCTGGTCGAGCTCTCCAAGGCCTGGGCGGACGACCCGGCCCGCCCGGTCTGGCTCCAGGAGGTCGGCGCCCCCGCCCCGCACATCACCGCCGAGGACGCCGCCCGGTTCACCGGCGCCACCGTCGAGGCCGTGCTCGACTGCCCGGACGTGTGGGGCGTCACCTGGTGGTGCTCGCACGACGTGGACCGCTCGCTGGCCGACTTCCCCGAGCTGGAGTACAGCCTCGGCCTGCTCACCACCGACCGCGCGGTCAAGCCGGCCGGCGCCAGGCTGGCCGAGGCCGCCGCCGAGGCACGCCGCTCCTGGCAGCCGCCCGCGCCGCGCACCACCGCCGTCGTGGTGGCCACCGGGGACGAGGTGACCGCGCCCAAGCGCTCGGTCTGCGGGCCCGGCGGCGCCGTCTACGAGGCGTTCATGCGCCTCGCCGAGGCGGGCGCCCGCCCGACCACCGTCCTCGCCGAACACGCCGAGGACCAGGCCCACCTGGCCGCGCGCGGGATCACCGAGGTGGTCCACCCGGACGACGTACGGTCCCTGTAACCCTTCGCCCCAGCCGTTACCCCTCAGCCACGATCCTCACTCACGCCCCTCAGACACGCCCCTCAGTCACGCAACGGAGCCCGCTGACATGCACGATGACCGCACGCTGGTCGAGTCCCGCCTCAAGCGCGTCCTGGACGAGCGCATCCGCCCGGCCGTCTACCCCGAGTCCGTCCCGCTGGAGGTCGGCATCTGGACGGCACCCGGCGAGCCCGTCCCGGTCGCCGAGGGCCTGGCCGCGCCGCGCACCCCGATCGCGGTCGGCGACGCCTGGGGCGCGCCGTGGGGCACCAGCTGGATCACCGTGACCGGCACCGTGCCGCAGGCCTGGGCCGGGCGGACGGTCGAGGCGCTGATCGACCTCGGCTTCGACGCCAACATGCCCGGCTTCCAGTGCGAGGGCCTGGTCTACCGCCCGGACGGCACCCCGGTGAAGGGCCTCAACCCGCAGAACCAGTGGGTGCGCATCGCCGCCCCCGCGGCCGGCGGCGAGCAGGTCCTGCTGCACGTCGAGGCGGCCTCCAACCCGGTCATCCTGGACTACCACCCCTTCCTGCCCACCGAGTTGGGCGACAAGGACACCGCCGGCGACCAGCCGCAGTACAAGCTGACCCGGATGGACCTCGCCGTCTTCGACGAGACGGTCTGGCAGCTGGTGATCGACCTGGAGGTGCTCGGCGAGCTGATGGCCGAGCTGCCGGTGGACGGCGCCCGCCGCTGGGACGTCCTGCGCGCGGTCGAGCGGGCGCTCGACGCGATCGACCTCCAGGACGTCAACGGCACGGCGGCCGCCGCCCGTTCGGAGCTCGCCGGGGTGCTGGCCGCACCCGCCGTGCCGTCCGCGCACCGGATCAGTGCGATCGGCCACGCGCACATCGACTCGGCCTGGCTCTGGCCGCTGCGCGAGACCGTCCGCAAGGTGGCGCGCACCACCGCCAACATGACCGCGCTGCTGGAGGACGAGCCGGACTTCCTCTACACCATGTCCCAGGCGCAGCAGTTCGCCTGGATCAAGGAGCACCGCCCCGAGGTGTACGCCCGGGTGCAGAAGGCCGTGGCGCAGGGCCGGTTCGTCCCGGCCGGCGGCATGTGGGTCGAGTCCGACACCAACATGCCCAGCTCGGAGGCGATGGCCCGGCAGTTCGTGCACGGCAAGCGGTTCTTCCTGGACGAGTTCGGGGTGGAGAACCACGAGGCGTGGCTGCCCGACACCTTCGGCTTCACCGGCGGCCTGCCGCAGATCATCCGCAACGCGGGCTCCAAGTGGCTGCTGACGCAGAAGATCTCGTGGAGCCAGATCAACAAGTTCCCGCACCACACCTTCCTCTGGGAGGGCATCGACGGGACGAGGATCTTCACCCACTTCCCGCCCGTGGACACCTACAACTGCTCCATGAAGGGCAGCGAGATCGCCCACGCGGCAAGGAACTTCAAGGACAAGGGAGTGGCCCGGCACTCGCTCGCCCCGACCGGCTGGGGCGACGGCGGCGGCGGCACCACCCGCGAGATGGTCGCCAAGGCGGGCCGGATGAAGGACCTGGAGGGCTCGGCCACCGTCCGCTGGGAGAAGCCCGCCGAGTTCTTCACCAAGGCCGAGGCCGAGTACCCGAACCCGCCGGTCTGGGTCGGCGAGCTCTACCTGGAGCTGCACCGGGCCACCCTGACCAGCCAGGCGAAGACCAAGCAGGGCAACCGGCGCAGCGAGAACCTGCTGCGCGAGGCCGAACTCTGGTGCGCCACGGCCTCGTTGCGCACCGGCGCGGCCTACCCGTACGAGCAGCTGGACCGGATCTGGAAGACCGTCCTGCTGCACCAGTTCCACGACATCCTGCCCGGCTCCTCCATCGCCTGGGTGCACCGCGAGGCCGAGGCGACGTACGCGGCGCTGGCCGCCGAGCTGGACTCGCTGATCGACGGCGCCCAGCAGGCCCTCGCCGGGGACACCGCCGGCGGGCGCGAGCTGGTGTTCAACTCGGCGCCGCACCCGCGCTCGGCCGTCCCGGCCGGCGGGGCCGCCCCGGCCGTGTTCGGCGCGGGCGCCTGCGAGGTCGTCGAGCGGCCCGAGGGCGGCTTCCTGCTGCGCAACGGGCTGCTGGACGTGGTCGTGGACGCCGACGGCCTGGTGGCGTCGGTGGTCGAGGTGGCGAGCGGCCGCGAGAGCGTCGCCCCCGGCACCCGGGCCAACCTGCTCCAACTGCACCCGGACTTCCCCAACATGTGGGACGCCTGGGACGTCGACCAGTTCTACCGCAACACCGTCACCGACCTGACCGCCGTGGACGCGCTGACGGCGCTCTCCGCCCCCGACCAGGCCACCGTCCGGGTCGCGCGCTCCTTCGGCTCGTCCACCGTCGTCCAGACGCTCACCCTGCGGGCGGGCGAGCAGCGGCTCGACATCGACACCGAGGTCGACTGGCACGAGACCGAGAAGTTCCTCAAGGCCGCGTTCCCGCTGGACGTGCACACCGAGCGGTACGCCGCCGAGACCCAGTTCGGCCACCTCTACCGGCCCACCCACACCAACACCAGCTGGGACGCCGCCAAGTTCGAGGCCTGCAACCACCGCTTCGTCCACCTCGACGAGCCCGGCTGGGGCGTCGCCCTCGTCACCGCCTCCACCTACGGCCACGACGTCACCCGCGCCGTGCGCGACACCGACGGCGGCACCACCACCACGGTCCGCTTCTCGCTGCTGCGCGCGCCGCGCTTCCCCGACCCGAAGACCGACCAGGGCCTGCACCGCTTCCGGCACGCCCTCGTCCCGGGCGCGGCGATCGGCGACGCCGTCCGCGAGGGCTACCGGATCGGCCTGCCCGAGCGGCGCGTCACCGGCAGCGCCGAGCAGGTCGCGCCGCTGGTGCAGCTCGACAACGACGCGCTGGTGGTCAGCGCGGTCAAGCTCGCCGACGACCGCAGCGGCGACCTGATCGTCCGGGTCTACGAGGCCGGCGGCGGCCGCGCCCGGGGCCTGCTCACCACCTCCTACCCGCTGGCCGGCGCCGTCCCCTGCGACCTGCTGGAGCGGCCCTGGGACGGCACCCGCGGCGAGGTGGCCGTGGAGGACGGCGCGGTGCGGCTGGCGCTGCGGCCGTTCGAACTGGTCACGCTGCGCCTGAGCGCGGCGGGCTGAGCACGGCGGGCTGAGCACGGCCGTCTGACGGCGGGGCCCTGCCGCTGGGGCCCCGCCGTTGGGGGTCTCGCACCCCCGCCCGCCGCGCCCCGCATGCCGCATGCCGCACTACGCTGATCGGCGCCCCGGCCCGCCCGCCGGGGCGCCGCCCCCGCCCGAACCCGCCTGGAGCCCGCCGCGATGACCCTCACCCCGCCGCCCGCCGCCACCCCGCTGTTCGCCGCCGTGGACATCGGCGGCACCAAGATCGCCGGGGCGCTGGTCGACGGCCACGGGCGGCTGCGGCACCGGCTCCAACTGCCCACCCCGGCCCGGGAGCCGGGCGCGGCCGTGCTCGCCGTCGTGCACGAGGTGCTGGACCGGCTCGCCGGCACCGCCGACTGGACCGCCGTGACGGCCGTCGGGATCGGCAGCGCCGGCCCGGTCGACCTCGCCGCCGGCACCGTCAGCCCCGTCAACATCCCCGGCTGGCGCGACTTCCCGCTGGTCGCCGAGGTCGCCTCGCACCCGGCGGTGGCCGCCCGGCGGCTGCCCGTCCACCTGGCCGGGGACGGCGTCGCGATGGCCGCCGCCGAGCACTGGCAGGGCGCCGCCCGGGGCGCGGCCAACGCGCTGTGCCTGGTGGTGTCAACCGGGGTCGGCGCCGGGCTGGTGCTCGACGGCGCCGTCCGTCCCGGCCCCAGCGGCAACGCCGGCCACCTCGGCCACATCAGCGTCGACCTGGACGGCGAGCCCTGCCCGTGCGGCTCGCGCGGCTGCCTGGAGGGCCTCGCCAGCGGCACCGCGATCGCCCGCCGGGCCCTCGCCGAGGGCTGGCGCCCGGCCGGGGAGGACCGCTCGGCCCGGGCCGTCGCCGCCGACGCCGAGGCGGGCGACCCGGTCGCGCTCGCCTCCTTCGACCGCGCCGCCCAGGCCCTCGCCGCCGGGATCGCCGCCACCGCGGCCCTGGTCGACCTCGACCGGGTGGTGGTCGGCGGCGGCGTCGCCACCGCCGGCGACGTCCTGTTCGCGCCGCTCGCCCGCCACCTCGACCGCTACGCCACGCTGTCCTACATCCGCGGCCTCGACGTCCGCCGCGCCGAACTCGGCACCGATGCCGGGCTGATCGGCGCGGCCGCGCTCTGCCACTGACCCGAACCCCTCGGAGGCCGCGCCATGTCGCTCCCGCCCTTCGCCCTGCTCCACAACCCGGTCCGCCCGTACGCGTGGGGCTCGCCCACCGCCATCCCCGCACTGACCGGCACCGCGCCGACCGGCGCCCCGCAGGCCGAACTGTGGATGGGCGCACACCCGTCGGCGCCCTCCGAGCTGCTGGCTCCGGACGGTGCCGGCGGGCCGCAGCCGCTGGACGAACTCATCCAGCGGTACCCGAACGCCATGCTCGGGCCGGACACCGTGGGGCGGTTCGGCCCGGCGCTGCCGTTCCTGTTCAAAGTGCTGGCCGCCGACCGGGCGCTCTCCCTCCAGGTCCACCCGACCCGGACCCAGGCGGCGGCCGGGTACGCGGCCGAGGAGGCCCGCGGGGTCCCGCTCGACGCACCCGAGCGGGTCTTCAAGGACCCCGGGCACAAGCCCGAACTCATCTGCGCCCTCGGGGACTTCGAAGCACTGTGCGGATTCCGCCCGGCCGCCGACACGGCCCGGCTGCTGGACGCGCTCGCCGTCCCGCTGCTCGCCCCCTGGGTGGACGACCTGCGCGCGCACCCCGCCGCCGAGGTCCTGCCCGCACTGCTGCGCCGGGTCCTGGCCGAGGACCGGCCCACCGGCCCCCAACTCCGCGACATCACCCGGTCTTTGCACCGGCTCGCGGCCGATGGCGGCCCGTTCGCCGAGGCCTGCGCCGGCTACGCCCGCGCCGCCGCGCAGTACCCCGGCGACCCGGGCCTGGTCGCCGCGCTGCTGCTCAACCACGTCCGGCTCACGGCGGGCCAGGCCCTCTACCTGGACGCCGGCGTGCCGCACGCCTACCTCCGGGGCGTGGGCGTGGAGTTGATGGCCAACTCGGACAACGTGCTGCGCTGCGGGCTCACCCCCAAGCACGTCGACGTCGACGGCCTGCTGGCGGTCACGTCCTTCCACACCGGTGAACCGCAGGTCCTCACGGCGCTCCCAGGAGACCGGTTCGAGGACGAATTCCCCTCCCCCGCCGAGGAGTTCCGACTCTCCCGGCTGCGCCCGGGCCCGGCCGCCGTCCGCGCCGAGCTGCCCACCCCGCAGATCCTGCTGTGCGCCGAGGGCCGCGCCCGACTGCACGCCCCCGGCTTCGCGGACCTCGACCTCCCCCGGGGCGCGTCCGTCTACCTGCGGCCGGGTGCCGGACCGGTCGAGCTGACCGGCCGGGGTGCGGAGCTGTTCCGGGCCACCACCGGCGCGCCGGCCCAGGCCGGCACCGGGTGGCCGAACAGCAGGTCGTAACCGTCCGGGAGCTGCTCGACCACACGGTCGACCAGTTCCCCCGGGGCCAGGTCGGCGAGGGTGCCGAGCACGGCCCCGATGTCCCACGGCCCGGTCGCCTCGGTCGCGCCGTCGATCCAGCCGACCACACCGCGCACGAAGCGCTCGGCGGTCAGCGGTTCGGCGGCGGGCCCGGCATCGCGCAGCAGCGGGGCGTACGCCTCGGGCAGCGCGTCGGCGAGCTCGGCCCGTTCGGCCCCGACCAGGTGCTCACCGAGCAGTGCGAGCACGACCCGGATGGCGTGCTCCGCCTCCGCCTCGCTCGGGTACTCCCCGCAGTCGACGACGCGGGCGCGGAAGTCCTCCGGGGAGATGGTCATCGCGTCCTCCTTCCGGTCGGCGGGGACCGGCTGCGCTCCGCCCGGAAGCCGGAGGCCGAGAGCCGCCGGCCCTCGCGCGGACGATCCGTGGCCCGGTGGCCCGATGGCCCGATGGCGGCGGACGGCTGGTGGCGGACGGCCCGTGGCGGACGGCTGGTGGCGGCGAGGTCCGGTCGGCTGCGCCGTCACGGCCCGTGACCGCCTGGGGTTCGCCGGTGCCCGTGCTGCTCAGCGTACTGCGGCACGGCGGCAGGGAGACCGGCCGGACGGATCGACGCCGTTGTCGATCACGTCGCCGGCCCGCGCCCTGCCCGGCGCGGGGCCACCAGGGGCCCGGGTGTCAGGCCGCCGAGGCCCGACACCGTCTGCGGGTGCGGTGCGGCAGAGCGGCGCCCGTGCGGGCCGCCACCCGCTGCGGCGGCGGCGCCGTGACCGGCACGGCCGGTGCGGTGGGCACAGCGGGCACAGCCGGCACGGCGGGGGCCCGCACCTCGTCCGGCATAAACGCCTCGAGAAAACGCCGCTCGTTCGAACTGAGTTTGCGCGAGCGGCCGGATTCACGGTCCCGCGCGACCACCACGGTCCTGGCCCGCATAAAGGTGTGCGGGTCACGGCAGACATCCACCACGATATGCGTGGAACTCCGCCCGATCCGTTCAACCGTCAACTGCACCGACAATGGCTCGGGCCGGTGGTACAACTGCTCCAGAAAATCGATCTCGTGTCGCGCGATAATGAATCCGGACGGGAACAGGGCGTCCCGGACGGCGGTCTCGTGGTGGCAGAACATGTCGTAAATCCCCTCCTGGACGTAGCCGACCAGCCGGGCGTTGTTGATGTGCCCGTTCTCGTCGACGTCGCTCCACCGGGTGGGGCAGGACAGCACGTGCACGCCCGGGTGCAGCGCGCTCACTGCTGCGTCAGCCCGGCGCCGGTCGCGGCGGGGAGCAGTGCCCGGCGCAACCTGGCGTAGTAACCGGACTGTTCCGCCGCCATCCGGGCCGCCGTCCAACCCTCCTCGGCCGCTTCCGCGGCGACCTGGACGACCAGGCTGTCGAGCACCGCGTCAACCGACCGGCAGAGTTCGGCGACCGCCGCGAGACGCTCGGTGACATCCGCGCCTCCGGCCGCGCCCCGGGCCGGGAAAGCGGCCAGCGATTCCGCCGCGAGCTGCAGGTCGTCGACGGTGTCCGGCATTTTCTCCGGCATGTTTTCCGGCATCAAATTCGACACGTTTTTCTCCATGACTCAATCCGGCCATTACGGCCCGGTAGCTAGTGTTCGAATACACCGAATCGGTGTCGGCCCCCCGACGCCTTCGACGCTATCCCAGCCGACACGGTGGACGGATGGTTTACGGACGGCGACGGGAAACTCACTTCTATTGGAGTAGTTTGCCGGGGTACACAATATGCCCCATCATCCGAATGCCGTCGGCAGAACGGGTGGCATCGCCGACCCGAACCCCGAAACCGGCACCTGCGCGTCGCAAATCTGCTACCAGCCTCCCCACCACCTCGCCTTGTAGAGGTGCGTCCCGCGCAGGGTCCGCGTACCGTCCGGCCGGTGCAGGGTGATCACCGAGGTGCACCAGGAGCACGGCCCGCTGTGGTCGGGGGCCACGGTCAGCAGCCGTCCGGTGCCGGGCTCGTCCCCGACGCTCTTCACGTCCCGGACGGCTGCGGGGTCGTCCAGCCGCACGGCGGTGAAGCGGTCGGCCGCCGGGTCGTACCGCCACAGGCCGGTCAGCGTGCTCACCCAGAACCGCCCCGGCTCGGCCAGCACCGGCGCGAGGTCGTGCCCGCCGTGGTCGGGCAGCGGCGTCGACCGGACGGCGGTCAGGGTGGGCGCCGCCGGGGTGCCGCCCACCCGCAGCGCGGTCAGCACGTCGTCGCCGAGCACCCAGAGCAGGCCCGTCCGGCCGTCCCAGTGCACGCCGTGCGCGCCCGGGAGCGGGTAGCCGGCGTGGGCGGTGGCACGCGGCCCCTGCGAGGCCGCGTACAGCCGCACCCACCCGCCACCGCTCGCCGCGACCGCGACGTTGCCGTCCGGCAGCAGCTCGATGCTGTGCGGATTGGCCGCCCCGCCCAGGTCCGCCGCCCAGCGCGTCGCGCCGGTGGTGGTGTCCACGACGGCGGCCAGGCCGCCGGAGGCGGTGGTCAGCAGGTAGCGCCGGCCCTGCCGGACCCGGCTCTTCGCCTCGTCCGGATTCGTCCAGCTCCGCGCGGGCGTCAGGTCCGCGAGCCCGGCCGCCCGGTCGGCGTTCCAGCCCCACACGACCGGCAACCACCCCGGGCCCCGGTAGGCCATCAGCTCCTCGGCGCTCTGCAGCACCAGGACGCTACGGGACTCCTGGTCCACCACCACGACCGCCCACCCGGGCGACCTGGCCTGCGCGCCGGTCGCCGGCACGCAGAACAGCAGGACGCACAGGGCGCACAGGGCCGCCAGCCTTCTCCTCAGCACGCCCCCACCGTGCTTGCTCCCGGGCCGCTTTGCACGGTGGAGCGTCCGAACGGCCGTGGGGGGGGGGGGGGGGTGGGCGGGCGGGGGGGGGGGGGGGCGCGACGCCGCCCCGCGCGCAGCCCGGGGCGGCGCCCGCGCCCCGCGCGCCCCG
>NZ_JBHWIO010000029.1:0-3914 GCF_042732075.1 Kitasatospora sp. NPDC059812 | reverse complement strand
GCGCGCGGGGGGCCGGCGGGTCCGTCTTGTGGTGTCGGTGCGCGCGGTCTTGGGGGGTGTGGTGGTGTGGGGTGCCGTCCCAGACCCGCCCCCCCCCCCCCCCCCCCCCGTCCGGCGTGCTCGCCGCCGTCCGACCGCGCTCGCCACCGCCCGCGCCGCTACCGTCCGCGCCGCTACCTCCCGGAGACGACGTCCGCGACGCGGGCGATCGGCGAGGTGGCGGCCCGTCCGCCCGCCTCCTGGCGGTCCGCCGCGCGGTAGGCCGCGTACATCGCGTGCACCCCGATCCAGCGCAGCGGCTCGGGCTCCCAGCGGCGCACGGTGTGGCCCACCCAGGGCAGCCCGGTCAGCCCGGTGTCCCGCCCGAGGACCAGGTCGCGCAGCGTCCGGCCCGCCAGGTTCGTCGTGGTCACCCCGCTGCCGACGTACCCGCCCGCCCAGCCGAGACCACTCGCACGGTCCAGCTCCACCGTGGCGCACCAGTCCCGGGGCACACCGAGCACGCCCGCCCAGGCGTGGTCGATCCGGGCACTCGCGGCCGCCGGGAAGAAGCGGTTCAGGATCTGCCGGAGCTGGCGCACGGTCTCCACCTGGGTGCCGCCGTCCGCGTCCGTCCGCGAGCCGAACCGGTACGGCACACCCCGGCCGCCCAGCGCGATCCGGTCGTCCGCGGTGCGCTGCGCGTACATGTAGGCGTGCGCGAAGTCGCCCAGCACCTCGCGGCCCTGCCAGCCCGCGTCCGCCCAGAAGGCGGGCGGCAGCGGCTCGGTGGCGATCATCGCCGAGTTCATCGGCAGCCAGGTCCGCCGCTCGCCGCGCAGGCCGGCCGTGAAGCCCTCGGTCGCGCGCAGCACGTACTCGGCGGTCACCGTGCCCTGCGGCGTCACCGCGCGCGGCCGGGCGTACGCGGTGCCCGGCAGGATCGCCGTCACCGCCGTCCCCTCGTGCACCGCCACCCCGAGGTCCCGCACCACCCGCGCCAACCCGCGTACCAGCGCGGCCGGTTGGATCCGCGCACCGTACGGCGTCCAGGTGCCGCCGAGGGCGCCCGCGACGGCGATCCGGTCGGCGGCCTCCTTCGCGCCCAGCAGCTCGACGCGACCCTCTCCGTACCCCCGCTCGGCGGCGGCGAAAGCCTTGAGCCGCTCCAACTGGGCTCTGTTCCTGGCGACTTCGAGCACCCCGCCGCGCACGATGTGCGCGTCGATCCGCTCGGCGGCGGCAACGTCCACAACCTCCCCGACCGCCTCGTCCATCGCCCGCTGCATCGCCGCCGCCGCACCCGGGCCGTACCGCTTCGCGAACGCGCCCCGGCCCGCGAAACCGTTGTACAGCCACCCGCCGTTGCGCCCCGAGGCGCCGTAGCCGCAGAACCGGCGCTCCAGCACCGCGATCCGCAGCGACGGATCCGCCTTCTTCAGGTAGTACGCCGTCCACAGCCCGGTGTACCCGCCGCCGACGATGCACACGTCCACATCCGCGCTCCCGGGCAACGCCGGCCCCGGCTCCGGCAGCCCACTCGCCGCGTACCAGAACGACACCTCGCCGTTGACCGCCACCAGAACCTCCCACACCCGTCGCCGACCTGCCCGGACGCTACGCCGCACCGGTCACGCCGGAACACCCCCACACTGCCAAGATCCCCCCGCCCGGCCAGCCACCCTGTCAGACCGCCAACAGCTCCAGCACCCGCGTCCAACTGCACACCCCCGACGTGAACTCCGCGACCCGCACCCCCATCCTCCGCAGCCTCGCCAAGCTCGCGTCGCCCGACAACTGGACGGCCTGGGCGATCTTCTGGGCACGCACCGGGACTACGGCCCGGTGCGTGAGTACCTGGCACGATTCGACGAAGCGAGCAGAATCCGGCTCCTGCTACTCGCCGACATCATCCCGTCACCTCGGGGAGGTTCATCGTGAGGCCCGCACCCACCGACACCGAAGCCTGGAACGCCTACCTCTCCGAGGGCAACGCCAGGCAGGCCCGCAAGCGCGCCTCGGCCGACGTCATCCTGCGAGACGTGAGCGGCCGTCTCCTGACCGTCAACCCGACCTACAAGGACGGCTGGGACCTGCCGGGCGGCATGGCCGAGGCCAACGAACCCCCTGACCAGGCAGCCGTGCGGGAGCTGCGCGAGGAGTTGGGCCTCGACATCACCGTCGGCGCCCTTCTCGTCGTGGACTGGGTGGCACCGCACGGGCCCTGGGACGACCAGATCGCGTTCATCTTCGACGCCGGAACCCTCGCCCCCGCCCTTGCCGCCAACGTCCGCCCCCATGACGACGAACTCTCCGAAGCGCTCTTCCTCCCAGCGCCCGAGGTGGCCGCCCGGCTGCGGGCACGCCAACGCACCCGCCTCCAGGCCGCACTCCGAGCTCTCTCTGACGGCCACACACGCTATCTGCGGGACGGGGCAGAGCCATGGCGACTCTGACCAGCCGTCGGTAAGTCCCACCGTCACACACCAACAGCCGGACCGCAGTTCGTACCCCGCAGGTCGTAGACCGTCAGGACCATCGCTCCGACCCCCGCTCCTCCTGCGCGCGGACGACCGTCGCCGGTGCCGCGTGGTGCCCTGGTGGTCCCGGGCGCGCCGGCCCGGCGAGAGGAGACGCTCCGTGAACCCGTCCACGCCGTACAGGATTCGACCATTCAGGCTCAGCGCAGCTGCCGCCGCAGGCGTCCTGCTGTTCGGCGTGGCCGCCGCGCCGGCAGCCCAGGCGGCGGGCCCCCGAGCCGACGTCGTCCAGCAGCGGCTCGACGCGCTGGTCCGGCAGGATGGTGTGCCCGGCGCGCTGGCCACCGTGCGGGACCGGAACGGGCACACCCGCACCTACACGGCCGGGGTGGGCGATCTGGCCACCGGCGCGGCGGTGCCCGTGGACGGGCAGGTCCGGGCGGGCAGCAACACCAAGTCCTTCACGGCCGTCGTCGTCCTGCAGCTCGTCGCCGAGGGCAAGGTCGATCTGGAGGCCTCCCTCGACACCTACCTGCCGGGCCTCGTGCGCGGCACCGGCGCAGGTGGCGAGATCGACGGGCGGAAGATCACCGTCCGTCAGATCCTCCAGCACACCAGCGGCCTGCCCGACTACACCCACTTCCTGCCCGACCAGAGCCTCTCCCAGTACCACGAGCCCCGCGATCTGCTCGACCTCGCGCTCGCCCAGAAGCCCGACTTCGAGCCCGGCAAGGGCTGGAAGTACTGCAACACCGGTTACCTGATCGCCGGCCTGATCATCCAGAAGGTCACCGGGCGGCCCGCCGGCGAGGAGATCACCCGGCGGGTCATCGACCGCATCGGCCTGCGCCACACGTACTTCCCCACCCAGGGCGACATGACGGTGCACGAGCGCCACCCGCACGGCTACGTCACCGAGGAGCCCGGTGACCAGCCGCTGGACGTCACCGAGCAGGACATGTCCTGGGCCTGGACGGCCGGCGCCCTGGTCTCCACGAACAGCGACCTCAACCGCTTCTTCCGTGCCCTGCTCGGCGGCGAGTTGCTGGCCCCGGCCCAGCTCGCCCAGATGCAGATCACCGTCCCCGCCGAGTACATGGGCCCCGGCGGCCGGTACGGGCTGGGGCTCGCCAGCCGCCCGCTGTCCTGCGGCGGTGTGTACTGGGGCCACGGCGGCACGCTCCCGGGCTACGCGACCCGCGGTGGTGTCACCGAGGACGGTCGCGCCGCCGACATCGCCGTCACCACCCTGCCCTCTGCCGATGTCAAGCAGCGCGTCGCCGACGCCGTCGACGCCGCGCTCTGCCGCTGAGGCGGTCAGGCACTCACACGCGAGAGCGGACCCCGGGCGAGGGGGGGGGCGCCCCCCCCCCCCCCGGGCGGGGGGCGCGGGCCCCCCCCCGCCCCCCCCCCGCCGGGATGCCGCGGGGGGGGGCCCGTTTTAGCAGCGGGATC
>NZ_JBHWIO010000028.1:92089-95656 GCF_042732075.1 Kitasatospora sp. NPDC059812 | reverse complement strand
CGCCCGGTTACATTCCGAACCCGGAAGCTAAGCCTTACAGCGCCGATGGTACTGCAGGGGGGACCCTGTGGGAGAGTAGGACGCCGCCGAACAATCATTCGAGAGAAGCCCCCGCCGGGTGAACCTGGCGGGGGCTTTTCTGTTGTAGGGTCAACGTGCATTGTCATCACACGGGACAGGAGGCCCCCGGGTGGAGGTCCAGGAGACGCGGGTCCAGACCGATCGCGTCCTCACCATCCCCAACCTGCTCAGCATGGGCCGGCTGGTCGGTGTTCCGCTTTTTCTCTGGCTGATTCTCTGGCCGGTTTTCGATGGCCCCAACAACGATGGTTGGGCGCTGCTGATCCTGATGCTGAGCGGTGTCAGCGACTACCTCGACGGGAAACTCGCGCGGCGGTGGGGGCAGGTCAGCCGGGTGGGGCAACTGCTCGATCCACTGGCCGACCGGCTCTATGTGCTGTCCACGCTGGTCGGTTTGACCTGGCGTGAGATTCTTCCGTGGTGGGTGACGGCGATTCTGCTGGCCCGGGAAGTATTTATCGGCGCGCTGCTTCCCATTTTGAACCGGCACGGTTACGGGCCGCTCCAGGTGAGTTTTCTGGGGAAGGCCGCGACCTTCAATCTGATGTACGCGTTTCCGCTTCTCCTGCTCGGCAGCGTGGACAGCTGGATCGCGCGGCCGGCCGAGGTGGTGAGCTGGGCCTTCATCTGGTGGGGGACCACGTTGTACTGGTGGGCCGGTATTCTTTACGCGGTTCAGGCCAGGCGGATCACCCGAGCGGGCTCGACGGGCTCCGCGTCCGCAGTCTGAGACGTGATCTGAGAGAAGTCCCACGCCGCATCGGTGCGTCGGACGATACCTTCCGGGTAGGGATCCCTCTGGAACGGTTTGATGGACCTGTAGGTCCACCACCGCAAAGGAGGACGCACCCGTAATGAAAGCCGTTGTCATGGCAGGGGGCGAAGGAACCCGACTCCGCCCGATGACCTCAAGCATGCCGAAGCCGCTGCTTCCGGTGGCCAATAGGCCGATCATGGAGCACGTGCTTCGGCTGCTGAAGCGGCACGGCCTCTCCGACACCGTCGTCACCGTCCAGTTCCTGGCCTCACTGGTCAAGAACTACTTCGGTGACGGCGAGGACTTGGGCATGCATCTGACCTATGCCCACGAGGAGACGCCGCTAGGCACCGCGGGGAGTGTCAAGAACGCCGAGGACGCGTTGAAGGACGACTCCTTTCTGGTGATCTCCGGTGACGCGCTGACCGACTTCGACCTCTCGGAATTGATCGACTTTCACCGCAGCAAGAACGCACTGGTCACCGTCTGTCTCACCAGGGTGCCGAATCCCCTCGAGTTCGGTATCACGATCACGGACGACGACGGACGGGTCGAGCGCTTCCTGGAGAAGCCGACCTGGGGGCAGGTCTTCTCGGACACTGTGAACACCGGTATCTACGTGATGGAACCAGAGGTCTTCGACTACGTCGCAGCAGGTGAGTCCGTCGACTGGTCGAGTGACGTCTTCCCGCAATTGTTGAAGGAGGGCAAGCGGGTCTACGGCTACGTCGCCGAGGGCTACTGGGAGGACGTGGGCACCCACGAGAGCTACGGCAAGGCCCAGGCGGACGTCCTGGAGGGCAAGGTCGACGTCGAGCTCGACGGGTTCGAGATCTCGCCGGGCGTCTGGGTGGCCGAGGGTGCGGAGGTGGACCCGGAGGCGGTGCTGCGCGGGCCCCTGTACATCGGGGACTACGCCAAGGTCGAGGCCGGTGTCGAGATCCGCGAGCACACCGTGCTCGGCAGCAACGTGGTGGTCAAGCGCGGGGCCTTCCTCCACAAGGCGGTCGTGCACGACAACGTCTACATCGGGCCGCAGAGCAATCTGCGCGGCTGCGTGGTCGGCAAGAACACCGACGTGATGCGGGCCGCCCGGATCGAGGACGGCGCGGTGATCGGGGACGAGTGCCTGATCGGCGAGGAGTCGATCATCGGTGCGAACGTCCGGGTTTATCCGTTCAAGACCATCGAGGCCGGCGCCGTCGTCAACACGTCGGTGATCTGGGAGTCCCGCGGCCAGGAGCACCTGTTCGGTGTCCGTGGCGTGTCGGGGATCCTGAACGTCGAGATCACCCCGGAGCTGGCCGTGCGGTTGGCCGGCGCGTACGCCACGACCTTGAAGAAGGGGGCGACCGTCACCATTGCGCGTGACCACTCGCGTGGTGCGCGTGCGCTCAAACGGGCGATGATTTCGGCGCTCCAGACGTCGGCCATAGACGTTCGCGACCTGGAGAACGTGCCGATGCCGGTCGCCCGGCAGCACACCGCGCGGGGGAGTGCGGGCGGGATCTTCCTGCGGACCACGCCGGGGGTGCCCGACTCGCTGGACATCCTCTTCTTCGACGAGCGCGGGGCCGACCTCTCGCAGGCCGGCCAGCGCAAGCTGGATCGCGTGTACGCGCGCCAGGAGTACCGGCGGGCCTTCCCCGGTGAGATCGGGGACCTGACCTTCCCGTCCAGCGTCTTCGACTCCTACGCGGGCAACCTGCTGCGGGCCGTCGACACCACCGGGGTCCGGGAGGCCGGACTGAAGGTGGTCGTGGACACTGCGCACGGCAGCGCCGGCCTGGTTCTGCCGAGCATCCTCGGGCGGCTCGGAGTGGAGGCGCTCACCGTCTCCAGCGGGCTGGACGAGGCGCGGCCGACGGAGGACGCGGAGGAGCGGCGGGCCGGGCTGGCCAGGCTCGGCGAGCTGGTGGCCTCTTCCCGGGCGGCCTTCGGCGTCCGCTTCGACCCGGTCGGCGAGCGGGTCGCGTTCGTCGACGAACTGGGCCGGGTGATCGACGACGACCGGGCACTGCTGGTGCTGCTGGACCTGGTCGCGGCCGAGCGGCGCAGCGGGCAGGTGGCGCTGCCGGTGACCACGACCCGGATCGCCGAGCAGGTCGCCGCGTACCACGGCACCCAGGTCATCTGGACCACGACGACGCCGGACGACCTGGCGAAGGCGGCCGCCACCGAGGGCACGGTGTTCGGCGGGGACGGGCGCGGCGGTTTCGTGGTGCCGGAGTTCAGCGGAGTGCTGGACGGGGCCGCGGCCTTCGTGCGGTTGGTCGGCCTGGTGGCGCGGACCCAGCTCACGCTGAGCCAGATCGACGCGCGGATCCCGCAGGCGCACATCCGTCGCCGGGACCTGGCGACGCCGTGGGCGGCCAAGGGGATGGTGATGCGCTCGGTGGTCGAGGCGGCCGGCAGTCGGCGGCTGGACACCACCGACGGCGTCCGGGTCGTCGAGGCGGACGGGCGCTGGACGCTGGTGCTGCCGGACCCGGCCGAGGCGACCACCCACCTGTGGGCGGAGGGCCCGGACGACGAGGCGACCGAGGCGCTGCTGGACGAGTGGGCGGCGGTGGTCGACGGGGCCGGGCGGTGACGACACCGGCCTGATCGTCCGACGGTCCTGACGGTCGGGGGGGGGGGGGGGGGGGGGAGGGCCCCCCCCCCCCCCCCACAAAAAAAACCAAACAAAAAAAAAAAGTTTTATTTTTTTTGTGAGAAGGGTGGGGTTG
>NZ_JBHWIO010000028.1:19064-92079 GCF_042732075.1 Kitasatospora sp. NPDC059812 | reverse complement strand
GTCGGGGGGGCGGGGGGGGGGCGCGCGCGGGGGGGCGGCCCCCCCCCCCGCCGCCCCCGGCGGGGGGGGGGGGGGGGGGGGCGCGCGCCGCCCCCCCCCCCCCCCCGCTGTCCGTTTTCACACTGTTCGCAATGATCCGTCACTTTGTGTCGTGTGTGCAGCTCAGGGGGTGTGCGTGGGCCCCTTCGCCGACGTGGGACGATGGTCCGCATGCCAGCGACGCCGACGCCGAGTGCCCCGAACGGACGGTACAACCGTCCGGACGCCTCGATGTCCCTGCTGACCAACGTCATGGACCACAGCCTCGACGAGGGCTACGCCGAGGCGGCCGCGGCGCGGGGCGGAGACCACGACAGCCGGATACCCAGGACGGTCCGAGGCCTGCTCACGCTGGGCGCCGGGCTGGCGTTGGTCGGGGTCGTGGTGACGGTCGGCGCGGTGAACGCGCACAAGGCGGAGCCGACGCTGGCCAAGGAGCGGGACGCGCTGATCCACCGGATCAACGACACCAACGGCTCGGCCGACCACCTCCAGCAGCAGGTGCAGGACCTGCGGCGCAAGGTCGAGAGCACGCAGCAGCAGGCGCTCGCCACGGGCGACGGCGACGAGGGCGGTCTGACCGGCGCGGTGGGCCTGGGCGAGGTCGCGGGGCCGGGCGTCAAGCTGGTCCTGGAGGACGCGGCGGGGACCGGCGGCGGGGGGAACGTCGACCCGCGGGCCGGGCAGGGCTTCTCCAACAGCGGCCGGCTGCGGGACCGCGACCTCCAGCTGGTGGTGAACGGCCTGTGGGGATCCGGCGCGGAAGCCGTGGCGATCAACGGCCAGCGGCTCACCGCGCTCTCGGCGATCCGGGCCGCGGGCGAGGCGGTGCTGGTGGACAACCGGCCGCTCGTCCCGCCGTACAACATCCAGGCGATCGGGGACGGGCCGAAGCTGCTCACCGCCTTCGAGAACGACATGGCCGGGCAGTACCTGCGGCTGCTCCAGGAGAAGTACGGCATCAAGTCGACCATGTCCGCGCAGAAGAGCCTGACGCTGCCGGCCGCGGTGGGTGTGACGCTGCGGACCGCCCAGCCGGTCACGCCCGAGTCTTCGCCCCCGGCGTCCTCGTCGGCGGCTTCGGTCACCCCGACGCCGTCACCCACCGCCGGAACCTCCGGGAGTCCGAGCGCGTCCGTTTCACCGTCTGCGGGCACCGGGCGGCGAACGCCGAGCGGGTCCGCGAAGACCACGACAGCCCACTCGTCCACGACGGCCCCGACCGGGTCGTCGTCCGCAGGGACAGGAGCAGCTAGACCGTGATTGCCGTACTGGGTCTCGTGATCGGGGTGGTCGTCGGACTCTTCGTCCAGCCCGAGGTGCCGGACGCCGTCGTGCCGTACCTGCCGATCGCGGTGGTGGCGGCGCTGGACGCCGTGTTCGGCGGCGTCCGGGCGATGCTGGACGGGATCTTCAACGACAAGGTGTTCATCGTCTCGTTCCTGTCGAACGTGGTGGTCGCGGCACTGATCGTCTTCCTCGGTGACCAGCTGGGCGTCGGCTCGCAGCTGTCCACGGGTGTGGTCGTCGTCCTCGGCATCCGCATCTTCTCCAACGCGGCCGCGATTCGGCGCCATGTCTTCCGCGCCTGAGCCGGGCCGCGGGGCGGCGGAGGAGCACGCGGACGGCGGCGGGAACGCGTTGGAACGGGCCGCCGAGGCGCCAGGGCCGGAGTCGGCGGCCGAGGCGGGCCCGGCCGAGCCGGTGGACGGGGCCGGGGAGGTCCGGCACGCCGACCAGGTCGACCAGACCGAGGAGCCGGAGAAGGCCGAGGGGCCTGTGGCGGCGGTGGAGGAGCCCGAGGAGCGGGCTGCGGTGAAGTCTGACGCTAAGCCTGAGCTTGATGCGGAGGCGGCGCCCGCGCCCGTGGTGCGGCTCGCGAAGGCCGCGGCGCCTGAGCCCGGGCCTGTGTCTGAACTCGGGCCTGCGTCTGAGCCCGAGCCTGCGTCCGAGCCCGTGGCGGAGCCGGCAGCGGTGGATCGCAGTGCGGGGCGGCGGCGCCTCAAGGCGGCCCTGTGGCCGCCGCGGATGTCGCGCGGGCAGCTGGTGGTGGCGCTGCTGCTGTTCTCGCTCGGCCTGGGGCTGGCGATCCAGGTGCGGTCGACCAACGACCACCACAGCCAGCTCCGCGGGGCCCGCCAGGAGGACCTGGTGCGCATCCTCGACGAACTGGACAGCCGCCAGCAGCGTCTTCAGCAGGAGAAGGCGGAGTTGGAGCAGTCCCTGGCCAAGTTGGAGAACAGTTCCAACCAGGCCAAGGAGGCCCAGGAACAGACCAGGAAGAAGGCGACGGAGCTCGGCGTGCTCGCCGGTACCGTCAAAGCCACTGGTCCGGGCATCGTACTCACGGTCGATGATCCCCAAGGGCAGGTGAAGGCAGATATGCTGCTGGACACCCTGCAAGAACTTCGAGCGGCGGGGGCGGAGGCGATTCAGATCAACGATGTGCGCGTGGTGGTCAACACCTACTTCACCGACGTGTCGGGCGGCGGGGTGCAGATCGACGGGAAGAAGGTCTCGCAGCCCTATCGGTTCACCGTCGTGGGGAACCCGCAGGATCTGACACCCGCGCTGAACATCCCGGGGGGTGTCGTCCGTACTCTGGAGAGTCACCAGGCGCGGGCGACGATCACCCAGCAGCAGAAGGTGGTCGTCGACGCCCTCGTGGATCTGAAGACGCCGCAGTACGCCAAGCCGGCTTCGAAGTGACGGGGCGCCCGACGAACAGCCCGTCATCCGCGGGCGGCACCCGGTGCGGGGCGCCGCCGTCGCGTGGGCGAGACTGGGTCGTACCAGCACGCACCGGAGCACCAATCGCAGTACCGACCGTCGGAGTACCACTCCAGCAGGCCCGGTCCGCAACCGGGCCCGCAGCCTGTCCGAGGTTCTCACCCTGCCCCGCGGGCGGGTCTGTCACACGCAAGGGGATTCGCCCGTGAGTTTCTTCTCGAAGTTGTTCGGTCGTAACAAGGGCCGTGGCGCGGCCTCCGTCGAGGCGCCCACCGCGCGGCACCGCCGGCCCGAGGACGAGGCCGCCGTGCCGGGCATGCGCCCCGCCCCCGAGGGGGCGGCGTACGCCGAGCAGCAGCTGTTCCGGGACGGCGCGGCCGCCCAGTACGCAGGGAATCCGGTGGGTTACGGCGCGTCGGTTGACCCTTCCGGCGACCCGCGCATAGGTTTCCAGTCAGGACCCTCAAGCTCTGGTGGAGGGTTTGCCCCGGACCCGTACGCCGGGCACAACCCGTCGGGTGTGCCGCGCCAGGAGGCTGTGAACATGGCTGGCCCCACTCCGTGCCCCAGGTGCGGCAACCAGAACCCGGCCGCGGCCCGGTTCTGCTCCAACTGCGGTACGGCCCTGCGCGGTGGCCTGCTTCCGGAGGGGGCGGCGGAGACCACGTCGACCATCTCCATCTCCGGCCTGGAGTCGTACGACCCCAACACCACGACCGGCACCGGCGCCACGCCGGCCCTGTCGGCCGAGGTGCTGTCGGCGATCGACGCGCTGCCGCCGGGCTCGGCCCTGCTGATCGTCCAGCGCGGTCCGAACTCGGGCAGCCGCTTCCTGCTGGACTCGGACGTCACCACGGCCGGCCGTCACCCGCAGGGCGACATCTTCCTGGACGACGTCACGGTCTCGCGGCGCCACGTGGAGTTCCGCCGGACGCGGGCCGGGTTCAGCGTCGCGGACGTCGGCAGCCTCAACGGCACCTACGTCAACCGGGAGCGGATCGACGAGGTGTCGCTGAACAACGGTGACGAGGTGCAGATCGGGAAGTACCGGCTGGTGTTCTTCGCCGGCCACAACCGGGGGTACTGAACCCAACGTCGGTAGGAGCCCGAGTGAGTACGAATACCCCTTCATCTTCTCTCGGGGCGGCCACCCCCGCATCGTCCGGTCCGCAGGCGGACCGCGGCGGGCGCGGGGTGGTCGCGGGCCCCAGGCAGCCGATCCGCCCGGACCGGCCGGGTGGGCGGCGGCGCGGCGGTGACGAGCTGCTGAGCATCGGCGCGGTGTTGACCTTCCTGCGCGACGACTTCCCCGAGGTCACCATCTCCAAGATCAGGTTCCTGGAGGCGGAGGGCCTGGTCGAGCCGCAGCGCACGCCCTCGGGGTACCGCAAGTTCAGTCCGGCCGACGTCGAGCGGCTGGCCTACGTCCTGCGGATGCAGCGTGACCACTACCTGCCGCTGCGGGTGATCCGCGAGCACCTGGACGCCATCGAGCGCGGTGAGGCACCGCCCGCGCTGCCGTCCGCCGACACCCGGCCCGGACCCGTGGAGGAGGCGGACCGGGAGCTGGGGGCTTCGGCCGACGTCCCGTCCGGAGTCCGGCTGGGGCGTGCCGAACTGCTGGCGGCCGCCGAGTCCGGGGAGCGCGAGCTCTCCGAGTGGGAGTCCTACGGTCTGGTCGCGCCCGGCCCGGACGGCGGGTACGACGGCGAGGCGCTGCAGGTGGCCCGGCTGGTCGCGGAACTCGGCCGGTACGGGCTGGAGCCGCGGCACCTGCGGGCCATGAAGGCCGCGGCGGACCGGGAGATCGCGCTGGTGGAACAGGTGGTGGCGCCGCTGCGCCGGCACCGGAACCCGCAGACCAGGGCCCATGCCGAGGCCACTGCGCGGGAGCTGGCGACACTGTCCGTGCGGCTGCACGCGGCGATGGTCCAGGCCGGTCTGCGCGGCCGCGGATAGCGTCCCCGCGGGGTTCCTGCGGGGCTCCTGCGGCTGTCCGTCCAGGGCCCCGGCTGACCGCAGTGCACCGCGCTGACCAGGGGCGTCGGCCCTGCGCTTTCATATCCGGGGCCTGAGCCATAGGGTTGCCTGTGTGAATGAGCTCGACGTCGTGGGTGTCCGAGTGGAGATGCCTTCCAACCAGCCGATCGTGCTGCTGCGGGAGGTCGGGGGCGATCGGTACCTGCCGATCTGGATCGGTCCCGGCGAGGCGACCGCGATCGCCTTCGCCCAGCAGGGCATGACGCCGGTCCGCCCGCTGACGCACGACCTGTTCAAGGACGTCCTGGAGGCGCTCGGGCAGCAGCTCACCGAGGTCCGGATCACCGACCTGCGGGAGGGCGTCTTCTACGCCGAGCTGGTCTTCACCGGCGGGGTCGAGGTGAGCGCCCGGCCGTCCGACGCGATAGCGCTGGCCCTGCGCACCGGCACTCCGATCTACGGGAGCGAGGAGGTGCTCGCCGAGGCGGGCATCGCGATCCCGGACGAGCAGGAGGACGAGGTCGAGAAGTTCCGCGAGTTCCTCGACCAGGTGTCGCCCGAGGACTTCGGGGGCAGCGGTCCGCAGTAGCGCGGACCGGATTTCTCTACAGGTCAGGCCGTTGTTTGGCTTGCCGTTTTGCCAAAAACCGTCGACCTACCCACACTAGGGGCACGAAAAACCACTCTCCTGAGTGATGTGGTTTGGCTGGCCCGGCGTGGCGATCGTTGACGGGTCATAGGGGACTGCCTACCGTCAGGAGTGGCTGTCCGGGTGACCGATGCCCGCAGTTCGGGTTGCCCGCAGCACCAGTGGACGGAGGCAGGCATGAGCAGCACCGGCGATGGCACGGCCGTGGGAGGCCTGTGTGCCGTGCACCTGCCGCGCACCGCTCGCACCGTGACGGACCTGCCCCGGGTGGGCAGGTTCCCGGCCGTGCAGCCGGGCCAGCCCGCCATCGAGCGGCTGGCCCCGACGTCCGAACTGATCGGCTACCGCGGTCCGACGGCCTGCGCGGCGGCCGGCATCACGTACCGCCAGCTGGACTACTGGGCCCGGACCGGACTGCTGGAGCCCAGCGTCCGTTCGGCGTACCCGGCCACCAGCCAGCGGCTCTACAGCTTCCGCGACATCCTGCTGCTGAAGATCGTGAAGCGGCTGCTCGACGCGGGCGTCTCGCTGCAGAACATCCGGGTGGCGGTCGCCCATCTGCAGGCGGCCGAGCAGGGCGACCTGGCCGGGATGACGCTGATGTGCGACGGCGCCACGGTGTACGAGTGCACCACGCCGCAGCAGGTGGTGGACCTGCTGAAGGGCGGTCAGGGGGTGTTCGGCATCGCGGTGGGAGTGGTCTGGCGGGAGCTGGAGCTCACGCTCGGGCGGCTGCACGCGGAGCGCACCGACACCGGCGAGACGCTGGTCGGCCACGACCCGTCCGACGAGCTGGCCCAGCGGCGCAACCGGGCGGTCTGACCGCAGAACTGACGAGGCCGCGGGCCCGGACGGGGAACCGTCCGGGCCCGCGGCCTCGTCGTTGCGCCTGGTGAGGCGATCGAGGGAGGGCACGTGGGGTTCGGCACCGGGATAGCGGGTCTGCTGCGGCGTCGGGGCGGGCTGTTGAAGGTCCGGTTCCGGCGGCGGCCCGTGCAGCGCAGGGCCTTCCAAGCGGCGACGGTGCTCTGCTCGTTGGCGCTGGCGCCGAGCGCGTGGCTGTGGTGCTCGGCCGGGGACCGGGTCGGCACGGTGGCCAGCGTGCCGACCGCGCCGGTCGCGGTGGTCTTCGGCGCCGGGCTGGACCAGGGCAAGCCGTCGCCGTACCTGGAGCACCGGCTGAGCGCGGCGCTGGACCTGTACCGGGCGGGGAAGGTGCAGGCGATCCTGGTGACCGGCGACAACGGCCGGGACAGCTACGACGAGCCGGACGCGATGCGGACGTACCTGATCGAGCACGGGGTGCCGGCGGTCCGGGTGGTGGGCGACTACGCGGGCTTCGACACCTGGAACTCCTGCACCCGGGCCCGGCGGGTCTTCGGGGTGGAACGGGCGGTGCTGGTCAGCCAGGACTTCCACGTCCGCCGGGCGCTGGCCCTGTGCGAGGCGGCGGGCATCGACGCGTACGCGGTCGGGGTGCCGGAACCGCACGACGGCACCTGGCTGTACGGCGGGCTGCGGGAGATCCCCGGGGCGGGCAAGGCGGCGGTCAACGCCTGGCTGCGGCCGGACCCGCTGTTCCTCGGCCCCCAGGAGGACGGCATCCCGAAGGCTCTGGCGGACGCAGCGCAGGGCTAGGGACAGGACCTGGGCCCTGCGCGGGTTCGTACGCATTGTCGGACCCCTGCGGGATGATCGGCGGGTGCGATCACTGCCGAGCATCATCCACCTCGACATGGACGCCTTCTTCGCGGCGGTGGAGCAGGCGGCCAAGCCGAGCCTGCGCGGCAAACCGGTGGTCGTCGGCGGGCTCGGCGGGCGCGGGGTGGTCTCCACCGCCTCGTACGAGGCGCGGAGGTTCGGGGTGCACTCGGCGATGCCGATGGCGCAGGCGCGCCGGCTCTGCCCCAACGCGGCCTTTCTGAGCGGCCGGTTCGAGGCCTACCGGCAGGTCAGCGAGCTCGTGATGGGTCTGCTGCGCGAGCTGTCGCCGCTGGTGCAGCCGCTCAGCCTGGACGAGGCCTTCGTCGACCTGGAGGCCGGCCCCTACGGTCCGGTGCTGGCCGAGTCCGACCACGAGACCGGGGAGCGGCTGGTGCTCGCCCTGGCGGAGGACCTGCGGGCGGACATCCAGCGGCGCACCGGGCTGACCGGGTCGGTCGGGGCCGCCGGCTCCAAGCTGATGGCGAAGATCGCCTCCGAGCAGGCCAAACCGGACGGGCTGGTGCTGATCGAACCCGGGCAGGAGCGGGCCGTGCTCGGCCCGATGCCGGTCCGGGCGCTGCCCGGGATCGGGCCGGCCACCGAGCAGGTGCTGCGGCGGGCCGGACTGAACACCGTGGCGGACCTCGCCGAGGCGGGGGAGGGCGAGCTGGTGCAGCTGCTCGGGCGGGCGCACGGTGCCGGTGTGCACCAGATGTCGATAGGGCTGGACGACCGGCCGGTGGTGGCCGATCAGGACGCCAAGTCGGTCTCGGTGGAGGACACCTTCGAGGTGGATCTCGCTGACCGGGACCGGGTGCTGCGCGAGGTGGAGGTGCTGGCCGCCCGGTGCGTGCGGCGGCTGCGCGCGGCCGGGCGGTCGGGGCGGACGGTGGTGCTCAAGGTCCGGCGGTTCGACTTCTCGACGCTGACCCGTTCGGAGACGCTGCGCGGGCCCACCGACGACGAGGCGGTGGTCATCGAGACGGCGCGCCGGCTGGCCTCCCAGGTGGACATCACCGGCGGGGTGCGGCTGCTCGGGGTGGGGGTCGCCCAGCTGGCCGACTACACCCAGGAGGACTTGTTCGCGCAGGCCCTGCGGGAGGAGGCGGCCGAGCACGCGGAGGCGGAGGTCGAGGCGGCGGAGGAGGAGCCGGAGGCGGCCGCGCCGCGCCGCTGGATGCCCGGGCAGGACGTCCGCCATGCCGAGCTGGGGCCCGGGTGGGTGCAGGGCAGCGGTGTCGGGCGGGTCACCGTGCGGTTCGAGACGCCGTGGAGCGGGCCGGGGCGCATCCGGACCTTCGCGGTGGACGATCCGGCGCTGGAACCGGCCCGTCCGCTGCCGCTGTGGGGGGCCGAGGGGCCGGAGGAGACGGGGGCACCCGGGGGGACGGGGGCGCCGGGGGAGACGGGGGCGCCGGGGGTGTGAAACGCGAAGCGGCCCCAACCGGTGGGGGGAGTACCGGTTGGGGCCGCATACCGTGCCGGACTTCGTGCGGTCGTGATGCCCTCGCGACCGTCCGAAGGCCGGGCCGCCGCGCCCTGTCCCTGAGCGCGGCGGCCGGACGCCTGGTCAGGCGTCGGTCTTGGCCAGCTCGGGGCTGGAGTTCCGCTCGGCCGCGCCGCCCGAGGCGACGACGGTGGCGGCCGACTTGGTGCCGCGGATCAGGAACGGGACGACGCCGGCGACGGCGCAGACGACGGCCGCGACCCAGAACGCGTGCTTGTAGGCGTCCAGGGTGGGCAGCAGCAGCGGGATCTGCGGCGGCAGCTTCATGGTGTCGCCGGTCAGGATGGCGGCCATCACGGCGGTGCCGATCGCGCCACCGACGGTGCGCAGCACGGCGTTCATGCCGTTGGCGATGCCGCTCTGCTCCACCGGGACGGCGCCGTTGATGTACGCCGGCATCGCGGAGAACGCCAGGCCGATGCCCAGGCCGAAGATCGCCGAGGAGGTGTAGATGTCGCCCTCGTGGCTGTGCCGCACGGCCAGGTAGGCCATCGCGACGGCACCCAGGACGCCACCGAGGACCAGCGGCAGGCGCGGGCCGCGGCGGGCGATCAGCATCGCGCCGACCGGAGCCGCCACCATCGAGCCGATCGCGGACGGCAGCAGCAGCAGACCGGCGTGCAGGACGGTCGCGGTGAAGCCGTAGTGGGTGAGCTTCTCCGGGGTCTGGGCGAAGTTGCTGATCACCATGAACGAGCCGTACATGCCGAAGCCGATCAGCAGGCCGGCCAGGTTGGTGAAGGCGACGGCCGGACGGGACATCATCTTCATGTCCACCAGGGGGTGCGCGACCTTGGTCTCGATGACCCCCCAGATCAGGGCGACGACGGCGGCCACGGCGAACAGGCCGAGGGTCTTGGTCGAGGTCCAGCCCCAGTGGTTGCCCTGGCTGACCGCGACGAGCAGGGCGGAGAGCCAGCCGGCCAGGGTGAGGGCGCCGAGCGGGTCGGCGCCGCCCTCCTTGTCGGTGACCGGGTCGGACGGGACGCGGAACGCGACCAGGGCGACCGCGATCAGGCCGAAGACCAGGCCCATCCAGAAGATCGACTTGTAGCTCCAGTGCTCCAGCAGGAGACCGGTCGCGACCAGGCCGAGGCCGGAGCCGACACCCATCGAGGCGCTGATGGCGGCGACGCCGCCGGTCACCTTCTGCTTGGGCAGCTCGTCGCGGACGATGCTGATCGCCAGCGGGAGCACGCCACCGCCGGCGCCCTGAAGGACGCGGGCGACGACCAGCCAGGTGAAGGAGTGGGTGCTGACCGCCAGTGCCGAACCGGCGACCAGACCGGCCAGCGAGATCAGCAGCATCGGCTTACGGCCCCGGAGGTCGCCGAAGCGGCCCAGCAGGGGAGTCAGCACGGCGGCGGAGAGCAGGTTGGCGGTCATCAGCCAGGTGATGCTGGACGCGGAGACGCTCAGTTCCTTGGCCAGCGAGGGCAGGATCGGGACGACCGCGGTCTGCACCACGCTGAACGACAGCATCGCCAGGATGAGGGCCGGCAGGACCCGGGCGCTGCTCTGCTTCTCGGCCGCGGTGGTGGGCTGTGGTGCCTCACTCACGGTTGCTTCCTCCCGTACATAGTGAATGAACTGAAGTAACCATGCCGGGAGATACTTCAGAGTGTCAAATATCCATTGGTGACGCTTTGGCAAAATCGAAGGATTCCGGCCGGGTGGCGGCCGGGACGGGGCATGCCGAGGGCCCCGGACCGAGGGGTCCGGGGCCCTGGGGGCGAGGGTCAGGCGAACGGGCGCAGCACGGCCGGGCGGGGGGTCTCGGCCACCGGAGTGGCTGCCGGGGTCGCCGGGGCGGCGGCGGTGTTGTCGTGGACCTCGACGTGCTCGCGGCGCAGCTCGTCCCGGATCACCTCCTCGGCGGTGTAGCGCTCCACCACCAGGCGGACCCGCTCGATCGGGGTGAGGTACTTGCGGACCACCGGGCGCTCCTCGCGCAGGGTGACCTCCTCCACCGCCTCGGCGATCTCCTTCTCGGTGAGCGAGGCGCGCTCGGCCTCGCTCACCGGCATCCGCTCCACCCGGACGCGCTCGCGGACCACCGGGACGCGGCGCTCGACCTGCTCGCTGGTCACGTACTTGCGCAGCTTCGCGGTGCCCACGATGTGCCAGTCCGTGGTGATGTCCAGGCGCTCCTCGCGGCAGGTGATCTCCACCGGGCCGTTGGGGGGCGAGGTGGCCGGGCCGGTCGAGCGCTCCGAGACCGGCGCGGCCATGACCGAGTTCGTGGTCGCGGTGGTCGTCACGACCGGGGCGGGCTGCGGCTTGGGCTCGATCGTCGTGGGGGCTGCTGCGGGCGCGGGGGTGTTGAGGGTCCGCACGTTGACCTCCGTCGCGGTGCCGGTGGGGTCGGCAGGGGTGGTGGTCGGGGCGGGGGCGAGGGAGTGGAAGGTGATGGGCTTCACGGGCTCGGCCGCCGAGGTGGTGCCGAAGTCGAGGTCGGGCCGCGCCGGTCGGTCATCCTCGCGGCTGATGGGCCGGTCGGCGTCCCGGCCGGCTGGGCGGTCACCGTCCCGGCCGATGGGCCGGTCACCCTCGCGGCCAACAGGCCGGTCGGCGTCCCGGCTGACCGGCCGACCGTTCGCCGGGGTGTCCAGGCCGTAGTAGCGGTAGAGCTGGAGCTCCTGGGCGGGCGACAGGTGCTGGCCGACGCCGAAGTCCGGCGACTCCTTCACCAGCGACTTGTCGTACGGCACCCGGAGCTCGTCGCCGGAGAACTCGCTGGTGGTGAGCGGGACGAAGGCGTCCCGGCCGAAGATGCCGGTCCGGACGGCTGCCCACTCCGGCTGGCCGGTGGCGTCGTCCAGGTAGACCTCGTCGACCGTGCCGATCTTGTCTCCGTTGCGGTCGACCGCCTTGTGGCCGATGAGGTCCCGGGGATCGATGTCGGTTTGCACTCTTTCCTCCAGTGCGCTGCGCCTGCGGAACTCCCGCAGGACCGTGGCCGGAGCACCCGTTCCGCCTGCCACTTCACACCAAAGGCCATGAATCGGACGGGCGCGACCGGGGTGCGCCGGACGGGCTTCGGGCTGGACCGTCCGGGGGACGCGCGTAGACCCGGAGTGACCCGACGCGGCCGTGATCAGGGGGCCTGCCGCTGGTACCCTGGGCGGCGACCGCCGAGCCCGCTCGGGAGAGTCCCCGGCCACGGAAAGCGCTGGTCGGGGCGCCGAAGGAGCAACTCCTCCCCGGAATCTCTCAGGCATCCGTACCGTGTGGGGTAGGTCACTCTGGAAAGCAGGGCAGGACCGTCGGCAGGGAGCCGACGGCCACCACCCTCACCGACGGTGCAAGCCGGCGGCGTGCCACAGCGCGCCGTGCGGGTGAAGCTCTCAGGTCCCGATGACAGAGGGGGAGGCCTGTCGGGTTCGCCCGCCCGGGTCGAATCGCTGTCCGCAGCGGCTCCGGCCGGTCGGCGTGCGCACCCCCGCCGGTCCGTGACCAGGAGGCCTCGACCACCATGAACGCCCAGCCGAACGCGGGACGCCCCACCGGCGCCTCGACCCTCACCGAGCTTGAGCTGGCCAGCCCCTTCGAGAACCGCCACATCGGCCCCGACGACGCCGCGCAGCAGAAGATGCTGGCGTCCATCGGCTACGGCTCGCTGGACGAACTCGCCGCCACCGCCGTTCCCGAGGCGATCCGCTCCATCACCGGCCTGGACCTGCCCGGCGGCCGCAGCGAGGCGCAGGTGCTCGCCGAACTGCGCGAGCTGGCGAGCCGCAACCAGGTGCTCCAGCCGATGATCGGCCTGGGCTACTACGGGACCTTCACCCCGCCGGTGATCCTGCGCAACGTCATGGAGAACCCGGCCTGGTACACCGCCTACACGCCGTACCAGCCGGAGATCTCCCAGGGCCGCCTGGAGGCGCTGCTCAACTTCCAGACCCTGGTCTCCGACCTGACCGGCCTGCCGACCTCCGGCTCCTCGCTGCTCGACGAGGGCACCGCGGCCGCCGAGGCGATGGCGCTCGCCCGCCGCGTCACCAAGGTCAAGGGCGGTGTCTTCCTGGTCGACGCCGAGACCCTGCCGCAGACCACCGCGGTGATCAACACCCGCGCGGTGCCGACCGGTGTCGAGGTCGTCGTCGCCGACCTGTCCGAGGGCATCCCGGCCGAGATCGCCGAGCGCGGCGTCTTCGGCGTGCTGCTCCAGTACCCGGGCGCCACCGGTGTGGTCCGCGACCTCGCCCCGGTCATCGAGCAGGCGCACGGCCTCGGCGCGATCGTCGCGGTCGCCGCCGACCTGCTGGCGCTGACCCTGCTCGCCTCGCCGGGCTCGCTCGGCGCCGACATCGCCTGCGGCACCTCGCAGCGCTTCGGCGTGCCGATGGGCTTCGGCGGCCCGCACGCCGGTTACCTGTCGGTGCGCGCCGAGTACGCCCGCTCGCTGCCCGGCCGTCTGGTCGGCGTCTCGGTCGACGCAGACGGCAACCGCGCCTACCGCCTGGCGCTGCAGACCCGCGAGCAGCACATCCGCCGCGAGAAGGCCACCAGCAACATCTGCACCGCCCAGGTGCTGCTCGCCGTCATGGCCTCGATGTACGCCGTCTACCACGGCCCGGACGGCCTGGCCGACATCGCCCGCCGCACCCACCGCTACGCCGCCGCCCTCGCCGAGGGCCTGCGGACCGGCGGCGTCGAGCTGCTGCACGGCGAGTTCTTCGACACCGTCACCGCCGTCGTCCCGGGCCGTGCCGCCGAGATCGCGGCCGCCGCCCGCGCCAACGGCGTCAACGTCCACCAGGACGGCGCGGACCGGATCTCGGTCTCCACCGACGAGACCACCACCCGCGAGCACCTGGCCGCCGTCTGGGCCGCGTTCGGCGTCCCCGCGGTCGAGGTCGCCGAGGGCGCCGACGCGCTGCCGGCCGCGCTGCTGCGCCAGGACGAGTACCTGACCCACCCGGTCTTCCACAGCCACCGCTCGGAGACCGCCATGCTGCGCTACCTGCGCCGCCTGTCGGACCGGGACTACGCGCTGGACCGCGGCATGATCCCGCTGGGCTCCTGCACCATGAAGCTCAACGCGACCACCGAGATGGAGGCCGTCACCTGGCCGGAGTTCGGCCAGCTGCACCCCTTCGCGCCGATCGAGCAGGCCCAGGGCTTCCTCAGCCTGATCCGCGAGCTGGAGCGCCAGCTGGTCGAGGTGACCGGCTACGACGCCGTCTCGATCCAGCCGAACGCGGGCTCGCAGGGCGAGCTGGCCGGCCTGCTGGCCGTCCGCGCCTACCACCACGCCAACGGCGACACCCAGCGCGACGTCTGCCTGATCCCGTCCTCCGCGCACGGCACCAACGCGGCCTCCGCGGTGATGGCCGGCATGCGCGTGGTCGTGGTGAAGACCCTGGTCGACGGCGACGTGGACGTCGAGGACCTGAAGGCCAAGATCGAGCAGCACCGGGACAGCCTCTCCGTGCTGATGGTCACCTACCCGTCCACCCACGGCGTGTACGAGACCCAGATCACCGACATCTGCGCCCTGGTGCACGAGGCCGGCGGCCAGGTGTACGTGGACGGTGCCAACCTGAACGCCCTGGTCGGCCTCGCCAAGCCGGGCAAGTTCGGCGCGGACGTCTCGCACCTGAACCTGCACAAGACCTTCTGCATCCCGCACGGCGGCGGCGGCCCGGGCGTCGGTCCGGTCGCGGTGCGTGCCCACCTGGCGCCGTACCTGCCGAACCACCCGCTGCAGCCGGAGGCCGGCCCGGCCACCGGGGTCGGCCCGATCTCGGCGGCGCCGTGGGGCTCGGCGGCCATCCTGCCGATCTCCTGGGCGTACGTCCGGCTGATGGGCGGCGAGGGCCTCAAGCGCGCGACCCAGGTCGCGGTGCTGAACGCCAACTACATCGCCAAGCGGCTGGCACCGCACTTCCCGGTGCTCTACACCGGCCCCGGCGGGCTGGTCGCGCACGAGTGCATCATCGACCTGCGCCCGCTGACCAAGGAGACGGGCGTGACGGTGGACGACATCGCCAAGCGCCTGATCGACTACGGCTTCCACGCGCCGACGATGTCCTTCCCGGTGGCCGGCACGCTGATGATCGAGCCGACCGAGTCCGAGGACCTGCACGAGATCGACCGGTTCTGCGACGCGATGATCGAGATCCGGGCCGAGGTCGACAAGGTCGGCTCGGGCGAGTGGGCGGCCGCGGACAACCCGCTGCGCAACGCCCCGCACACCGCCGCCGAGCTGGCCGGCGACTGGGCGCACGGCTACTCGCGGCAGGAGGCGGTCTTCCCGGCGGGCGTGAACCCGGCGGACAAGTACTGGCCGCCGGTCAGCCGGATCGACGGCGCGTACGGCGACCGCAACCTGGTCTGCTCCTGCCCGCCGCTGGAGGAGTACGGCGTCTGATCCGGACCGGACGTACGGCAGGGCCCCGACGGCACGTACCGTCGGGGCCCTGCCCGTTGTCGTCGTCCGGCGGCTGCCCCCGCCGGTGCGGTCAGGCCGCGTGGGCGACGGTGCGGCGCGGCGCGATCACCCGGCCGTCGGGCAGCAGCTCTCCGGTGTCCTCGAACAGCACGACGCCGTTGCAGAGCAGGCTCCAGCCCTGCTCCGGGTGGCAGGCCACCGTGACGGCCGCCTCGCGGTCCTCGGACTCGGCCGACGGGCACTCAGGACGGTGCTGGCACATGCGTACCCTCGCTTCGCTCTGCGATCCTCCCCCGTGGTGCGGCCGCCGGCGGAGCCGTCGGGAGCCGCCGCGGTAGCCGGATCCTGTCCGCGCGCCGACCAGGTGTTGACCGGCGCTCAAGTGGGTAGGACAGGTGGTCCTTCCACGCTGGTTCCCAGTGTCGGCATCTGTGGACGCGCGCGCAGGGATTTCGTGACATGCGCCACAACTCCCGGGCAGAGATCACCCGTTCAGGTGGGTCCGGCGGGAAAAGACGCACCGGTGGGTCAGCTGCGGCATGGCCCGAGGAGGTCAGGGTGGATGGCCCGTCCGGGTGGTTCGGGCGGATGAGGGCGACGCGCGCGCCGACGGGCCACCGGGTGCTGGGCGGTTTCTAGGGATCGTCGCAACACGTGGTTGGTTTGATCAGGCCGCGAGTAGTTTATGCAGGCGCTCGGCTGGGGTTTCCCAGCCGAGCGTTTTGCGTGGGCGGCCGTTGAGTTCGGCGGCGACCTCTGCGAGGTGTTGCGGGCCGTGGGTGGTCAGGTCGGTGCCCTTGGGGAAGTACTGCCGCAGGAGCCCGTTGGTGTTCTCGTTGGAGCCGCGCTGCCAGGGGCTGGCGGGGTCGCAGAAGTAGACCGGGACGCCGGTGGCGACGGTGAACGAGCCGTGGGAGGCCATCTCCGCGCCCTGGTCCCAGGTCAGCGACCGGACCAGGTGGCCGGGCAGGGACTGCACGGTGTCCACCAGGGCGTCGCGAACGTGCTCGGCGGCGCGGCCGTGGGGCAGGTGCAGGAGCATCACGTAGCGAGTGGCGCGCTCGACCAGGGTCCCGATGGCGGAGGCGCCGTCCTTTCCGATGATCAGGTCGCCCTCCCAGTGGCCGGGCACTGCCCGGTCTTCGGCCTCGGCCGGGCGTTCGCTGATCATGACCATCGGGGTGGCGAACCTGGGCCTGCGTGCGGCGGCCTGGCGGTGGGGGACGCGGCGCGCGCGGCCGGTGCGCAGGGCGCCGGCCAGCTCGCGGCGGAGCTCCCCGCGGCCTTGGACGTAGAGGGCCTGGTAGACAGTCTCGTGGACCACGTGCATCTCCGGCCGCTCGGGAAAGGTGTCCCGCAGAGCCTGGCAGATCTGCTCCGGACTCCACTTCCTGTCCAGACGGTCCTGGATGAAGTCCCGCAGCTCGGGGTTGCGGCCGATCCTGCCAGGCTTGGGGCGGGGCTTTCGGGCATCGGCGCGGGCCTGTGCGGCGTGCGGGCGATAGGCCCCGCTGTCCGGGTGCCGGTTGCGGCGGATCTCCCGGCTGACCGTGGACGGGCTGCGGCCCAGCTCGGCGGCGATCGCGCGGACGGTGGCCTTCTCCCGCAGCCGGTCGGCGATGTGGAGCCGGTCGGCCTCGCTCAGGTAGCGGGACGGAGCGGAAGGCGGCACCACCGCGTTGGCCGGTGGTGCCGCCTTGTTCCTGCCCGACGGGTTGCGGCCGTTGCGCCACCGCTTGCCCGTCCGGTGGTTGATCCCCACACGCCGACACGCTTCGGCGCTACTCAGGCCCTGGTCCATGAGCCGGAAGTATTCCTCCCGCTCACGGACCAGAGGCCTCGTGGTGTGGTTCGCCCGGACCCTGCGGATCTCGAAGTCCATCGCACCCCTTGAACTGGGGTGTTGCAACGACTCCTAGAACCCAAGGAGAAGGCGGGGCCCGACCCATTTTCCTTGGGATCCACGATCCGGATCACCGCCGACGTCTGCGGCCGCCTGTCCCCTGATGCGGGTGAGAGGCTGAGGGCTGTGATGGACGGGGCTCTGTCGGTGGGTCCTGTGATACTCGGTACTGACCAGGCGCCGGCCGCGTGACCGGTGCTGACTCGGTGCTGACTCGGAGGACATGGAAGTGGCAAACATGCAGGTAGGGGCGCTGTAGTGCGACTGCTGCATACCTCCGACTGGCATCTGGGCCGTTCCTTCCACCGGGAGAGCCTGCACGACGCCCAGCGCGCCTTCCTGGACCACCTGGTGGACGTGGTCCGGGCCGAGCGCGTGGACGCCGTGCTCGTCGCCGGGGACGTGTACGACCGGGCGCTGCCGGGCCTGGACGCGGTCGCCCTGTTCGACGACGTGCTGCACCGGCTGGCCGGGCTGGGCGTGCCGACGGTGTTCATCAGCGGCAACCACGACTCGGCCCGCCGCCTCGGCGTCGGCGCCGGGCTGATCGGCCGGGCCGGCATCCACCTGCGCACCGACCCGGGCGAGTGCGCCGCCCCGGTGCTGCTGGCGGACGAGCACGGGCCGGTGGCGGTGTACGGGCTGCCGTACCTGGAGCCGACGCTGGTGCGCGAGCGGTTCGGGCTGGAGCGCGGCGGGCACGCGGCGGTGCTCGGCGCGGCGATGGACCTGGTCCGGGCCGATCTCGCGGCCCGCCCGGCCGGCACCCGCGCGGTGGTGCTGGCGCACGCCTTCGTCACCGGCGGCACGGCGAGCGACAGCGAGCGGGACATCGCGGTAGGCGGCGTCGCCTCGGTGCCCGCCTCCGTCTTCGACGGCGTGCACTACGCCGCGCTCGGCCACCTGCACGGCTGCCAGACCCTGGCCCCGCACCTGCGCTACAGCGGCTCGCCGCTCGCCTACTCCTTCTCCGAGGTGGACCAGCGCAAGACCATGTGGTTGGTCGACCTCGCGGCCGACGGCTCGGTCGCCGCCGAGCGCGTCGACTGCCCGCGCCCGCGCCCGCTCGCCACCCTGCGCGACAGCCTCGACGCGCTGCTCACCAAGGACGAGTACGCGCCGTACGAGCAGGCCTGGGTGCAGGCGACGCTCACCGACGCGGCCCGCCCGAGCGAGCCGATGGAGAAGCTGCGCCGCCGCTTCCCGCACACCCTCCAACTGCTCTTCGACCCCGAGGAGAGCGAGGCCGAACCCTCCCGGTCGTACGCGGCCCGGGTCAGCGGCCGGGCCGACCTGGAGATCGCGGAGGGCTTCCTGCGGCACGTGCGCCCGGGTGCCGAGCCGGAGCCGGACGAGCTGGGCTGGCTGCGCGCCGGGTTCGAGAGCGTCCGGGAGACCACCGACCGGAAGGCGGACCTGCCCCGATGAGGCTGCACCGGCTCACCGTCAGCGCGTTCGGCCCGTTCGCGGGCAGCGAGAGCGTCGACTTCGACGCGCTCGCCGCCGGCGGCCTGTTCCTGCTGCGCGGCGCCACCGGCGCGGGCAAGAGCAGCGTGCTGGACGCGGTCTGCTTCGCCCTCTACGGCGACGTCCCCGGCACCCGGCGGGCCAACCGGCTGCGCAGCGACCACGCCGAGGCGCGCAGGCTGACCGAGGTCCGGCTGGAGCTGACGCTCGGCGGGCGGCGGCTGCAGATCACCCGGCTGCCGGAGCAGCGGCGGCCGAAGAAGGTCGGCACCGGCACCACCGTCGAGCGGCCGCAGACCCTGCTGCGCGAGTGGGCCGCCGACGCGGGGGACGGCACGCCCGGCTGGCGGGCGGTGAGCAAGTCGCACCAGGAGGCCGGGGAGGAGATCCACCGGCTGATCGGCATGAACCGGGAGCAGTTCTGCCAGGTGGTGCTGCTGCCGCAGGGCGACTTCGCCCGCTTCCTCAAGGGCGACTCGGAGGAGCGCGGCAAGCTGCTGCGGCGGCTGTTCGACACCGAGCGGTTCCAGCACGTCGAGGGGTGGCTCGCGGAGCAGCGGCGCGTCCAGGAGGCCGCCGTCCAGGCCGGCCGTCGCCGTCTGCGGGATCTCGCCAGCAAGGCCGAGCAGGCGGCCGGCCCGGGCGCCGAGCCCGCCGAGGGCTGGGTGCCGGCCGAGGAGGACGCCGCCGACCTGACCGCCGGGGTGCTCGGCTGGGCGGCGATCCTGCGCAGCGGCGCAGCCGAACAGCGCACCGTCGCCGGGGCCGCGCTGGCAGGCGCCGAGGAGGCGCAACGCACCGCCCAGGGCGAGCGCGCGGCCGCCGAGGAGCTGGCCGGGCGGCAGCGCCGCCACCGGCAGGCGCTGCTCCAGGCCGACCGGCTGGCCGCGTTCGAGCCCGAGGCGGCCCGGGACGGCCGGCGGCTGGCGGCGGCGCAGGCGGCCGTCGGGGTGGAGTCCGCGCTGCGGCTGCACGAGGGCGCGACCGAGGCGCACCGGCGGGCCCGGGAGGCCGAGCGACGGCACCGCGAGGTGCTGGCCGGCGACGGCGGCGCGGGCAGCGCTGCCGCCGGGGGCCCGGCACTCGCCGAAGCGGGGGCCGCCGAGCTGGCCGAGGCCGAACGCGAACTGCGGGCCGGGCTGGTCCGGCTGGAGGCCGCCGGGGCGGAGGAGCGGCGCTGCGCCGAACTCGCCCGCGAGCAGCGGAGCCTGGACGAGGAGCGCCGGCGGGCCGACGAGCTCGCCGAGGAGGCCGAGGACTGGCTGGCCGAGTACGACGCGCGGCTCGGCGGCCTCCAGGAGCAGCAGGACCGGACCCGGGCGGCGGGCGCGCTGGTCGAGCAACTAGACGGCCGACGTGCCGAGTTGAGCACCCGCCTGGACGCCGCCCGGGAGCGCGACGGCCTGCGGGCCGAGATCGCCGCCGCCGAGCCGCGCGCTGCCGCCCTGCGCACCGCCGCGCTGGACGCCCGCGAGTACGGCCTCGGCCTGCGCGAGCGGCGGCTGGCTGGCATGGCCGCCGAGCTGGCCGAGCAACTGCGCACGGGCGAAGCGTGCCGGGTCTGCGGCTCACCCGAACACCCGGCACCCGCCGAGACCGCCGACGGCCGGGTCGGCGCCGACGACGAGGAGCGTGCCCGCCGGGCCCAGGCCGCCGCCGAACAGGCCTGGACGGCAGCGGACCAGGCCCTCACCGCGCTGCGGGTCCGCGAGGCCACCGCCACCGGCGCAGCCGGGCCGGAGAGCACCGACGCGCTCGCGCAGGCCCTCGCCGAGCTGGACCGCGAGCACCGCGAGGCACTGCACTCGGCGGAGGTGCTCGGCCGGGTCGAGCAGGAGATCGCCCGCTTGTCGGTCGACCGGGACCGCCGGCTCGCCGAGCTGCGCGAGGCCCGGGAGCGCGCCGCCGTCCGCACCGACCGACTCCAGGCGCTCCGGCACGAACAGCGCGAGCTCGCCGCACGGGTGACCGCGGCCCGGGGCGAGGCGGCCTCCGTCGCCGCGCGGGCGGCCGCGCTGGAGCGGCTGGTCGAGCGGGTCGCCGCCGTGGCCGAGGCCTCGCGGGCCTGCGCGCAGGCGCTGGCCCGGCTCGGGGACGCCGAGGGCGAGCTCGCCGAGGCCGCCGCCGCAGCGGGCTTCCCGAGCCCCGAGGAGGCCCTGGCCGTGCTGCTCCCCCGCGCGGAGCGCGAGCGGCTGGCAGCCCGACTGGAGCGGCACCGGACGGAGTCCGCCGCCGTCCGGCACGAACTCGCGCTGCCCGATCTGGCCGAGGCCGCGGCCCGTCCGCCGGTCGACCTGCCCGCCGCCGCGGCCGCGCTCGGCGCCGCCACCGACCGGCTGGGCCGGGCCCACGCCGACCGCTCGGCGGCCGACGAACGGTGCGCGGCACTGGCCTCGATCGGTCGGCAACTGGCCGACCTCGCGGACGAGCTGGCCCCGGCGCTGGCCCGGTACGGGCGGATCAACCGGCTCGCGGCGCTGGCCGCCGGCACCTCCACCGAGAACCGGCTCCGGATGCGCCTGGAGTCCTACGTCCTGGCGGCCCGGCTGGAGCAGGTCGCGGCGGCGGCCAGCGACCGGCTGGTCCGGATGTCCGGCGGCCGCTACACCCTGGTGCACAGCGACGACCGGGGCACCGGCAACAAGCGCTCGGGCCTGGCCCTGCGGGTGGTCGACGCCTGGACGGGCACCGAGCGGGACACCGCGACGCTCTCCGGGGGCGAGAGCTTCTTCGCCTCCCTCGCCCTGGCCCTGGGCCTGGCCGACGTGGTCACCGACGAGGCTGGCGGCATGCCGCTGGACACCCTGTTCATCGACGAGGGCTTCGGCACGCTCGACGAGCAGTCCCTGGAGGAGGTGATGGACGTCCTCGACGGCCTGCGTGAACGCGACCGGGCGGTCGGCATCGTCAGTCACGTCGCCGACCTGCGCACCCGCATCCCCGCCCAGCTCCTGGTCCGCAAGGGGCGACGCGGCTCGACCCTGGCCCTGGCCGGGAGGGAGGACGCCTAGGGGCCGCTCAGGGACACTGCCAGCGGCTTTGAGGCGGCCTTCCCGGGCCTTCTCGCCCCATCATCACCGCAGGTCAGCGACTTGCGGGCGCTGTCAAGCCGGTGGCATCGCGGCTAGGGGCTCTCTTTCGGATCAGCCCGAACAGGCCACCCGCTGGGCCTGCTGCCAGGCGCAGACCGGGCACAGCGTGCTGCCCGGGTGGTCGGCGGGCAGTTCGGTCGGCTCCCCGCACAGGACGCAGTCGGCCCGCGGCCCGGTCGACGCCGGATCGCGCACCAGCGCCGCCTGCGCCCCGCCGTCGGGGGCGAACTCGCAGACCGCCGTGTCCTCGTTCCTCGCGCTGTCGCTCATGCCGCCTTCCTACTCCGCCCCCGGCCCCCGCCGCAAGGCGCCGCCGACCCGAGCCCGAACCGAGCGCCGGCCCGCCCTGACCCAGCCTGACCCGGTCCCCGCACTCCTCGATCAGGGCGGCGGCGCCGTCCAGGAGCGGGCGCAGCCCGAACCGGCCCGCCCCCGCCCGACCCGACCCAGCTCCCCCCGGACGACCCGCCGACGGCGGGCCCACGACGCCCGGCTACGGTGACCGCATGGCCACCGACCTCCAGCGGCGCCTGCTCGCCGCCCGCGCCAGCGCGCCCTCCTACCCCGAGGTCGGCGCCACCCGCGGAGGCCCGCTGCCGGACGGCTACGCACACCTGCGGCGGCGCGTGCACCTGGGCCGCGGGCCTCAGGTGCTGGCCCGGGCCGGGCGGTACGTACTCGGCTGGGGCAGCCAGCTGGGCACCGGTTTCGCCGTGTACCCGCACGCGCCGGCCGAGCCGGGGTCGACGGTGCTGCTGCGGCTGAGCCTGCCGGGCAGCCGGTGGCCCCGGCTGGTGATCCCGTGCCGGGTGGTGTGGACGGTCGAGGAGCCGGACCGGATCGGCTTCGCGTACGGCACGCTCCCCGGGCACCCGGAGTGCGGCGAGGAGGCGTTCCTGGTGTCCATGGACGCCGCCGGCGAGGTGTGGTTCGAGGTGTCGGCGTTCTCCCGGCTGACCGCCTGGTACGCGCGGCTGGGCCGGCCGGTCGCGCTGCTCTGCCAGTACCTGGCGATCGAGCGCTACCTGGCCGCGGTGGCCGCCGCCATGGCCGTGGCCGAGCCGGCCGGGCCCGCGGGCCCGGCCGATCCCGCCGTCGAGTAGCGCGTCGAGTCGGCCTAAGGAATGTCGGCCGAAGGAGTCCCGCCCGAGCGAGTCCCGGCCGCAGAAGTCGGGTCAGCCGAAGAAGGAGAGCCGCACCGTCCGGCGCGGATTGTCGCCGTTGGTGTCGATCAGCACCACGGACTGCCAGATGCCGAGCGCCAGCTGGCCGCCGATCACCGGCAGGGTGGCGTGCGGGGCGACCAGGCCGGGCACCACGTGGTCCCGCCCGTGGCCGGGGCTGCCGTGCCGGTGGCGCCAGCGGTCGTCGGCGGGGAGCAGTTCGCGCAGGGTGGCGAGGAAGTCGTCGTCGCTGCCGGAGCCGGTCTCCAGCACCGCGATTCCGGCGGTGGCGTGCGGGACGAAGACGTTGAGCAGGCCGTCGCGGCCGGCGGCCCGCTCGGTGAGGAACGCGGCACAGCGGTCGGTGATGTCGAGCGCGACCTCTCGGCTGCCGGTGGTGATCTCGATGGTGGTGGTCTGGAAGAGGCCCTGGTGGGTGGAGTGGATGTTGTCCGCCATGGCGCCATCCTGACCCACCTCGACGGGCCTCGCGCAGCACCTCGCCGACTCCGCCTGTGGGGGCGGCGAGGTGCACTAGGCTGAAAGGTTTAGACCACATCGGCCCGGCCGGGGCATGCCCGGATCCGAGCACGCCGAAGACCCGACGGTCCGTGTGGTCCGCCGGGTCGGGGTCCCGATCCGCACCGGGTGGCCCGGGAGGCCCGGGCCGCGGAGCCGTAGGCCCCGGGCCGACGGGCGCTAGCCGCGCCCGCCGAAGAGGCTTCGCCGCAGCCGGCGCAGTGGCGTCAGCAGCGAGATCCGCGCGTGACGACGCTTGGCCGTCGGGGCGTCCGCGCCGCGCGGCGTCAGCTCCCTTATCAACCCGAGCGCCTCGGCGGTGTCCACCGCCGGGAGCGCGGGCGCGCCGAGCACGGCCAGGTGTCGGTCGATCCGACGGCCGGTCGTGCCGACACCGCACTGGATCGCCGGCACGCGGGGCCGAGTCCGCACTTGCATGTGTTCCATCAGTTTTCCCACCCCTACGAGGCGCCAGGGCCGTGAGGCGAAGACTATCCGCGATGGACGGCCTTCGCGCAACCGTCCTTGGTGTTGTGCCACCGTACCGTGCGGCGTCAACTGACGATGCACCAGGGGCCACCAGGGCGATCACGACTAGGCATCAATGATGGTGCACGACCGGCCATCTGTCAGCAGTACCCGGGGCACAGGTCCGGCGCCCGGCCGCACGGCGCACGCCGGGCGCACGCGACCCCGCACGCGTCCCTGCGGGCGGCCCGGCGGCCATGAGGGATGCCGCGGCGGATGCGGCGGTGGACACGACGCGGATACCGCAGTGGATATAGGGGACAGCCGGGGCCGTCGACAAAGCGACCGGTCGACACCTCCAGGCTTCATGAAGTGAACACATTCGAGGGATTGACTCCGGGGAATCCTCCAAGCAATATCTGTGAGAACGCGTCCGCGCCCGCATCGCACCCGGGTGCGTGTTCGAGTGATGAAGAACTCCGGCTCCCGCGAGCCACTGCCCGGCCGCCTCGACGCTGCGGTGGCCAGGCTCGCGAGGTGCCCGGAAAGGCGGTCGGCCGTAGAGGGTCGGCCGGGCCGCCGCCAGGCTGCCGGTGCCGCCCCGTTCAGGGCCCGGCACCGGCGGTTCCGGGCCCAGCGGCGATCGTGGCCACGGTTCCACCGCGGCCGGTCAGCCCGGCCGGTCACCTCGGCCGATCACCCCGGTCGGACGTCCCCGCAGGTCGCACCCGGTCGATCGGTAGACTCGGCCAGCGTGCCCCTCCTCCTCAGCATCGTGCTCCCGGTCCACGGCGTGGAGCGGTTCCTGCCGCGCTGCCTCGACTCGATCCTCGGCGACACCCCCGCCACGGAGTCCCGTTTCGAGGTGATCGCGGTCGACGACCTCTCCCCCGACGGCTCCGGCGCGATCCTGGACGCCTACGCGGCCCGCGACCCCCGACTGCGGGTCCTGCACCTCACCGAGAACCAGGGCCTCGGCGGCGCCCGCACCGCCGCCCTGGCGCAGGTGCGCGGCGAGTACGTCTGGTTCGTGGACAGCGACGACTGGCTGCCCGAGCGAACGGTGGGCGCGATCCTGGACGAACTGGAGCTGGAGCAGGAGCGGGAGCGCGGGCCCGGGACGCCCGCCGACGTCCTGCTCACCGGCTTCACCCACGTCTACCCGGACGGCGAGACCGAGCCGAACCCCTGGCGCCACGTACTGGCCGACTCCCCGCTGGTCGAGGGGTGCACGCTGGCCGAACACCCGGCGCTGTTCCAGACCGTGATGTCGGTCTGGAACAAGGTGTTCCGCCGCGCCTTCCTGGAGGGCCTCGGCGTCTCCTTCGGCCGCGGCTACTACGAGGACATCTCGGTCACCTACCCCGCGCTGCTGGCCGCCGGGCGGCTGCGCTACCTCGACCGCCCCTGCTACTTCTACCGGCGCGGCCGGGACGGCGCGATCACCGCCACCGCCTCCCCCAAGCACGCCGACGTGTTCGCCCAGTACGACGCGATCTTCGCCTTCCTGGACCGCCCGGACCGCCCCGGCCGACCCGTCCCCGACGCACTGCGCACCCTGGTCTTCGACCGGACCGTCCGGCAGGCGCTGAACGTCTACGACACCCCCGGGCTGGTCCCCGCCGACCGGCGCAAGGACTTCTTCCGCCAGATCGCCCGGCACTTCGCCCGGCACCGCCCGACCGGCTACCGCTACCCCGGCGGCGTGCGCGGCGTGCAGTACCGGCTGGCCGCGCGCGGCGCCCGGATCGCGTACGCGGAGCTGCGCCGCACCGGGCAGCTGCCGCGCGAACTCAAGCGCGGGGCAAGGGCGGTGGCCCCGGCCGTGAAGAAGGGCGTGCGCAGCGGCGCGCGGTTCACCGCGTACAACGCCTTCCGCCGGCTGCCGCTGGACGAGCACCTGGCGGTCTACGCGGCGTACTGGCACCGGGGTTACGCGTGCAGCCCGGCGGCGATCTACGAGAAGGCCAGGGAACTGGCGCCGCAGATCCGGGGCGTGTGGGTGGTGGAGAACCGCAGGCAGGCCGCGGCCATGCCGCCCGGCGTGCCGTACGTGATCGTCAACACCCCCGCCTACCTCAAGGCGATGGCGACCGCCAAGTACTTCGTCAACAACGTCAACTTCCCGCGCACGATGGCGAAGCGGGCGGGCACCGTGCATGTGCAGACCCAACACGGCACCCCGCTCAAGGCGATGGGCATGGACCTGCGCGAACGCCCCGAGGCCGCGGAGGGGATGGACTTCGAGCGGCTCCAGGAGGCCGTCGACCGCTGGGACTTCCTGGTCTCCTCCAACCCGCACACCAGCGAGCACTTCACCCGCGCCTTCCCCGGCCGGTACGAGATGCTGGACACCGGCTACCCGCGCAACGACCGGCTGGCCAACACCACACCGGACGAAGTGCGGGCCATGCGCGAGCGGTTCGGGCTGCGGCCGGACACCACGGCCGTGCTGTACGCCCCGACCCACCGCGGCGACCAGGGCGGCTACGTGCCGCTGCTGGACGTCCGGGAGCTGGCCCGGCGGCTGGGCCCTGACTTCACCCTGCTGGTGCGCACGCACTACTTCCACACTGGCGGCCCGGGCGACTTGGCGGCGGGCGAGGGTTCGGCCGCGATCGTCGACGTCTCGGCCCACCCGACCGTGGAGGACCTCTACCTCGCGGCGGACGCGCTGGTGACGGACTACTCGTCGATGATGTTCGACTACGCGGTGCTGGACCGGCCGGTCGTGATCTTCGCGCCGGACTGGGAGGAGTACCAGCGGGTGCGCGGCGTCTACTTCGACCTGTTCGAGCAGCCGCCGGGGGCCGTCACGGTGGACCCGGACGGGCTGGCGAAGGCGCTGCTGGCGGGCGATCCGGAGCCGGCCGCGCGGGCCCGCTTCCGGGCGCGGTTCTGCCCGTGGGACGACGGCGGTGCGGCGGAGCGGGTGGTGCGCCGGGTGTTCCCGGTGGAGTCCTGAGGCGCCCCGCGGCGCTCCCGGAGCCTTGAGGATCCGTGAGGAGCCCTGAGGAGCCTTAAGGAGCCGTGAGTAGCCGTGCGGCACCGGGCCCGGCGCCGCCGGTACGGCGACCGGACCCGTCGGCACGATCAGCGCTGGCGGGCGGCCAGGAACTCGTCGAAGGTCAGGAAGCCCTGGTGACGGGTGTCCATGGCGTGGATCAGGGCCTCGGCCATCGACAGCGTCACGGCGTGGTCGCCCATCTCGTTCGCGACCAGCGCGTATTCGGCCGGAGTGATCTTGCCATCGCCGTTCTTGTCGAAACGGTCGAACATGGCCTTGATCGCCTCGGTGGTCTCCATCGTGCCCTCCTGGTACTGCGGGGTTGCGCTCTGTTCGGACGGGCGTACCCTACCCGGCCGTGGTGCGCGCCACGGTCGCCGGGAGTGGACGGCCGCGGGGGTGGTTGTCGTAGTCTGCGGATCTGATTGCAGGCCCGGGCTCCTCCCGGGCGATCGTTCGTCCAGGGAGGGACCATGCTCGATCTCGCCACCAGGCTGGTGCTGAAACCCGTCTCACGCGGCATCTGGCGGCCGACCATCGAGGGCATCGAGAACGTGCCGCGCAAGGGCGGGGTCATCCTGGCCAGCAACCACCTGTCCTTCATCGACAGCGTGGTGATCCCGCTCACCGCCCCGCGCCGGGTCCACTTCCTCGCCAAGGCCGAGTACTTCACCGGGACGGGGCTCAAGGGCCGGCTCTCCAAGGACTTCTTCGAGGCGATCGGCGCGGTGCCGGTCGAGCGCGGCACCTACCGTTCCGCTCAGGCCTCGCTGGAGTCGGCGCTGGAGATCCTGGAGGACGGCAAGGCCTTCGGCATCTACCCCGAGGGCACCCGGTCGCTGGACGGCCGGCTCTACCGGGGCAAGACGGGCGTCGCCTGGCTGGCGCTGACCGCGGGCGTGCCGGTGGTGCCGGTGGCGCTGGAGGGACCGGAGCAGATCCTGCCGGTGGGCAAGCGGGTGCCGCGGATCAAGAAGGTGACCGTCCGGTTCGGCGAGCCGCTGCACTTCGACGAGCTGCACGGGCAGGCCCGCTCGCTGAAGGCCCGTCGGCAGGTGACCGACGAGGTGATGGCGGCGATCCAGCGGCTCTCCGGCCAGGAGGTCGCGGAGCGCTACAACGAGGCGCCGAAGGCCGCGTAGGCCCCGGCCGCGCACCGCGCCACACCTCGCCGCGCCACATCACACCCGCCGCATCACGCCTCGCCGCGCCGCACCGGGGCGAGCCGTTCACACGTGTCCGAGCGCGGCCGCCTCCGGTACGACGGCGGCCGGCTCCGGCGCCTCCTGGCGCAGCAGTGCCGCGTAGCGGCCGTCCAGCTCCACCAGTTCCTCGTGGGTGCCGAGTTCGACCACCTCGCCGTGGTCGAGGACGGCGATCTGGTCGGCGGCCCGGACGGTGGAGAGCCGGTGCGCGATGGTGATGGTGGTGCGGCCGGCGGCCAGGGTGTCCACGGCCTGCTGGACGGCCTGTTCGGTGCGGTTGTCGAGCGCGCTGGTGGCCTCGTCGAGGATCAGCACCGGCGGGTTGCGCAGGATCGTCCGGGCGAGCGCGAGGCGCTGTTTCTCGCCGCCGGAGAAGCGGTAGCCGCGCTCGCCGACCAGGGTGTCGTAGCCGTCCGGCAGGGCGGCGATGGTCTCGTGGACCTGCGCGGCCCGGGCGGCTTCGACCAGTTCGGCGTCGGTGGCCTCCGGCTTGGCGAAGCGCAGGTTCTCGGCGACCGAGGCGTGGAAGAGGTAGGTCTCCTGGGAGACCACGCCGACCGCGCGGGCCAGCGTGTCGAAGGACAGCTCGCGCACGTCCACGCCGTCGATGGTGACCCGGCCGCCGGTGACGTCGTACAGCCGCGGGACGAGGTAGCTGAGCGTGGTCTTGCCGGAGCCCGTCTCACCGACCACGGCCAGTGAGCTCCCGGCCGGGACCTTGAGTTCGATCCCGGAGAGCGTCGGCCGTTCCTGCGCGGAGTCGTAGCGGAAGTCGACGTCCTCGAAGCGGACCTCGCCGCGGATGTCGGTCAGGTTCCGCGGCTTCGGCGGCTCGGCGATCTCCACCGGCAGGTCGAGGTACTCGAAGATGCGCTGGAAGAGCGCGAGCGAGGTCTGCACGTCCACGCCGGTGGAGAGCAGGCTGACAGTCGGGCGGAACAGGCCCTGCTGGAGGGTGACGAAGGCGACCAGGGTGCCGACCGAGACGATCGGTGCGCCGCCCGCCGCGGACAGCCCCGCCGCCCAGTAGATGACCGCGGGCATCGCGGCCATGACGATCTGGATGGTGTTCATCCGCCAGCGCCCGGCCATGCTGGCCCGCACTTCGAGGTCGGCCAGCTGGTCGGACTGCCCGGTGAACTCACGGGCGAGCGAGTCGGAGCGGCCCATCGTGCGGCCGAGCAGGATGCCGCTGACCGACAGCGACTCCTGGACCGCCGAACTCATCGCGGCCAGCTGCTTCTGCCGCTCGGTGGTGATCTTCTTGCGCTCGTTGCCGACCCGCCGGCTGATCCAGACGAACAGCGGGAGCAGCAGCAGCGAGACGACGGTGAGCCGCCAGTCGAGCGCGACCATGGCGACCACGGAGGCGATCACCGCGGTGAAGTTGGAGACCAGGCTGGTCGCGGTGGACGTCACGGTGGACTGCATGCCGCCGATGTCGTTGGCGATCCGGGACTGCACCTCGCCGGTGCGGGTGCGGGTGAAGAAGGCCAGCGACTGCCGTTGCAGGTGGCTGTAGACGGCGGTGCGCAGGTCGTGCATGACGCGCTGGCCGACGGTGGTGGAGATCAGCGTCTGCAGGACGTTGAAGATGCTGTTCACCACGGCCGCGAGAACCATGCCGAGCGCGAGCAGGCTGAGCAGCCCGGTGCGGCCTTGCGGGATCGCGGTGTCCAGGACGGCCTTGAGCAGGAACGGCGAGGCCACCGACACCACGGCGGAGGCGGCCACCAGCAGCCCGACGACCGTGAGGCGGCCCGTGTACGGGCGGAAGAGGGCGAGGATGCGCCGCCACTGGGCCGGCGGGCGGGGCTCGCCCTGGGCGCGTTCGGGCGGGGTCCAGTTGATGGTGGTGGGTCTCAAGGGCAAACCTCCGTGGGTGGGGCGGTCGGACGGCCGCCAGCATAGCGAGAATAGCTCATAGTTAGACTAGCTAATAGTGAGGCTGGATCTATTCCCATGGCGACCGCCCCTCCGGCCGCCCGACCGCTCGGCCACTCCGGCCGCCCCGACCGCCCCGACCGCGTCAGTTCGTCCGGTAGCTGCGCGCCGCCTTCGAGGACAGGCCGCCCAGCCGACCGGAGGGCAACAGGCGGGCGAGGGCCACCACCGCCTTGTAGCGCTTGCCCGGCACGGACACCGACCGACCCCGGGCCAGGTCGCGCATCGCCTCCGCCACCACCCGCTCGGCCGAGAGCCAGGACCAGGCCGGGATGTTGCCGGTGCCCATGCCCGCCCGCTGGTGGAACTCGGTACGGGTGAAGCCCGGGCAGAGCGCCATCATCCGCACCCCGGTGCCGCCGAGGTCGCGCAGCACGCCCTGGGTGAAACTCACCACCCACGCCTTGCTCGCCCCGTACGTGCCGCGCGGCAGGAACGCCGCCACCGAGGCCACGTTCACGACCGCGCCGCGACCGCGCTCGCGCATCCCCGGCAGGGCCGCCGTGGTCAGCCGCAGGATCGCCTCGATGTGCACCTTCAGCATGTCCAGCTCGTCCTGGAGCGGGACGGTCCCGAACGCGCCCTTGTTGCCGAAACCGGCGTTGTTGACGAGCAGGTCCACCGGGCGGGCGGAGTCGGCGAGCCGGGCCTCGACGGCCGCGATCCCCTCGTCGGTGGCGAGGTCGGCGGTCAGCACCTCCACCTCGACTCCGTACTCGGCGTGCAGGTCGGCGCTCGCGCGCTCCAGGCGCTCGGTGTCCCGGGCCACCAGGACGAGCCGGTAGCCGCTGCGGGCGAGCCGGCGGGCGAACGCGGCTCCGATGCCGGCGGTCGCGCCGGTGATCAAGGCTGTGGTCATGCCCCCGACGGTACCGACTCACCGCGGCCGCGCCCACTCCGAACGGACTATCCCGGCCCGGCCGTCTGCGGATGCAGGTACCGGACCGCGCCCTTACCGTTCGGACGGGGGCATCGCCCGACCGGGTGGTGACGCTCGACTGAGGAGGCACTTCTGATGCTTACTCACTGCCGGACCCACCAGACCACGACCACGCCGACCGCGACGCGCGTCGAGACGGACACACTCGCGAGCCTGATGGTGGAGGACGAGGCCGTCGTGTCCGACGCGCCCACGTACTCGCCCGAAGCCCTCGGACTCCTGCTGCTGGCGCTGTTGCTGTCGCCGAAGCCGCCGAAGGAGAAGTCGACCCGCTAGCAGCCGGGCGACCCGATCACCGACCCGGTAGCCGGGCGGCCCGATCGCGGGGCCGGTGCCGGGCGGCCCGATCGCGGGGCCGGTGCCGGGCGGCCCGATCGCGGGGCCGGTGCCGGGCGGCCCGATCGCGGGGCCGGTCCGCCGACGTGGACCGGCCCACCCCTTCCCCGGCGCCTCGGCGGGCCTGACGAGGGCTCGTGAGCCCGTTCTCGTGAACCCGCGCCCGCGAGCCCACTCCCGCGAGGCCGCCCGCCGGGGGCTCCCCGACCAGGAGGAACACCACCGATGCCCTTCGCCGAGACGCCACTGCGCGACGAGTACGCCGCAGCCGTCGACGGGTGGCGCGCCGGACCCTTGACGCCCTCCGGGGTGACGGGGGCGCAGCCGCGCTCGCGGACCCGGACGGCGCCGTACCGCGCCCGACCCTGGCCGCACTGCGGGTGCTCGGCGCAGACCTCTTCGCCCCGCAACTACTCACCGGGGCCGCGCCCGACGGGCCCACCGCCGTACTGCTGGCCGAGGCCCGGCAGGCCTTTCCGGCACCGGACCCGGCACCGGACTCGGCACTGGACTCGGCAGCGGTCTCGGCCGACGCCGCGCCGGTGATCGCATGGCAGGACTGGGCGGCCGGGCAGGTGCTCGCCCGCACGCCGTACGGAACCGGTGCCCCACCGCCCGTGCCGCCTCCGGGCCCGGAGGCCGTCGGCTGGCAAACCTGGTCGGTACGAATGGCGCAGCTGTCCGTCCTGGCACTGCCCGGGCTCGACGGCCCGGTGCACGACACCGCCCGCGCGCACACCCTGGCCCTTGCCCGCGGCACCGTCCGCTCCATGCTGCGTCGCGACCTCCCCACCGCCGCCCGGCTCGCCCGCTGGCTCGCCTGGGCCGGTGCCGAAGGCCGGCCGCTGCGGCTGGGGGTCGAGCCCGTCCTGGAACGCATCCGGCTGGCCGGTAACGGCAGCGCCCGCACCGGACTTGAGCTGGCCGTCGCCCGTCGGATGCTCGACCGTTCCTCCCGTCCGCCGACCGACCGACGGAGCCGGGTCCGATGACCGACACCCACGTCCTCGCCACCGCGCAGCGGCTCGCCTCCCGCGCGCTGGCCTGGCTGCACGCCTCCCACGCCGACGGCCTCGGCCGGATCCCGGACAACACCGTGGTCGACCTCTCCGACCCCGACGACGCCTACAAGCCGCTCGGCGAGATCGCGCTGGCCGCTTCGCTGATCCTGCGCGACGGCGTCACCGGGCCCACCGAGGCCCGCACCGCACGCGCGCTGCTCGACCACGCCTGGGGGCAACTGCGCGAGGGCGACCTGCTGTACGAGCGGCAGCTGCGCCACTTCACCATGACCGACCCGCTGGAGACCTACGCCCACTTCGCCCGGGCCGGCTACCGCCACCCCGCGCTGGAGGAACTGCTCGATTCGCTCAGCCGGCTGCGGGCCGCGCACGCCGAGGAGATCCACCCCAACCGACGCCTGGGGGTCGCCAACGCCCGACGGGTCGTCGGGCTCGCCCACCAACCGGACTGGGCCGCACTCGCCGCCGGCACCTGGCTGGGCGCCACGCCCGAACCGTGGGCCGTCAACTGGATGACCGGCTACGACATCACCCACACCGTCTTCCACCTCACGGACTGGGGCGCCCGCCCGGACGGCCTGCCGGAGCCGATGCGCGACCACGTGCGCGACTGGCTGCCGGCCTGGCTCGACATCTGGCTGGAGATCGGCCAGTGGGACCTCGCCGCCGAACTCCTCGTGGTCGACGCCTGCATCGGCGAACCGGCCACCGGACGGCAGGGCTGGGACGCGCTGGCCGCCGCCCAGCACGAGGACGGCCTGCTGCCGCGCGACACCGACCCGGTCGACGAGGACCGCGAGCGGGCGTTCCAGGACCACCAGCACACCGCCGTCGTCGCGGTGGTGGCCGGTGGCATCACGCTCGCCCGGGCACTCGGGGCCACCGCGGCGGTCGCGTGAACGGGCTGGGTCCGGCGGTCGCGGAGGCGGTGCGCGCGGCCGGACCGTACGCCACCGCCGTCACCGTGGCCGTCACGCGCGGGGACGCGGAGGAGGTGCGCTGCCACGGGCGGCTCGGGCACGGGCGGACGGCCGCGTGCTCGCCGGACACCGTCTTCGAACTCGGTTCGGTCAGCAAGACCTTCACCGCGCTGCTGCTGGCACAGATGGCCGCGCGCGGAGACGTCTCCCTGCACGACACGGTCGAACACCGCCTGCCGGACTGCTGGCGCCCGGTGACCGTCCGCTCCCCCGAGCCGATCCGGCTGCTGCACCTGGCCACCCACACCTCGGGCCTGCCCCGGCTGCCGCCCGGACTGGCCGCGCGCGCCGTGCCGACCTGGTTCAGCAATCCTTACGCCGCGTTCGGGGACGAGCAGTTGAGGGCCGGAGTGGCCCGAACCACCGTACGGTGCAGGCCCGGCAGCCGGTACCGGTACTCCAACTACGGTGTCGCGCTGCTCGGGCGGGCACTCGCCGAGACGGGCGGGTTGCCCTACGGGGAACTGCTCTCCGAACGAGTCCTCCGACCGCTGGGCCTCGGTGCCACCACCTGTACGGCGGACTCGCCGGGGCGGGCGGTCGGGTACCGGCGCGGACAGGAACTTCCGCCCTGGCGCATCCCCGGACTGCCGGGGGCCGGCGCGCTCCGGGCGAGCGGGGCCGACCTGCTGCGCTACCTGAGGGCGCATCTCGACGGCGGCCACGGCGAGTTGGCGGCCGCGCTGCGCGAGGTCCAGCGGCCGCGGCTGCGGCTGCCGCGCTCGACGGACGAGCTGTGCCTGGTGTGGAACCATCGCCGCCCGGGCGGGCGCGACCTGTACTTCCACGCCGGGGCGACCCGGGGGTTCACCGCCTTCGTCGGCTTCTCGCCCCAGGCGTCGGCCGCGGTGGCGGCCCTGGCCAACACCGGGCCGTCGTTGGACGGGCGGTTCCTACAGGCGGCGTACGAGGTGCTGCGGACGGCTTAGGAGCCGACCTGGGGGGTGCGGCGCTGCGGCCCAGGCGGCGGGCGGCGGGCGGCGGGCGGCCCTAGGCTGCCACGGCTTTGGCGCGGTCGGCGGCGATGTGGACGGCGAGGCCGCCGAGGACCGTCCCCATCGCATAGCGCTGGAACCGCAGCCAGGCGGGACGGCGGTTGAGGAAGGACGCGATGCCGCCCGCGCTCACCGCGATCAGCCCGTTGACGGTGACCGCCACCACGATCTGGGTCAGCCCCAGCACCAGGCTCTGCACCGCGACGTGACCGCGCTCGGGCGCCACGAACTGGGGCAGCAGCGAGATGTACATGATGGCGATCTTGGGGTTGAGCAGGCAGGTCAGGAAGCCCATGGCGAACAGCCGGCGCGGCGGGTCCGGCGGCAGCTGCTGCGGGGCGAACACCGCCGTACCACCCGGCCGGACGGCCTTCCAGGCCAGCCACAGCAGGTAGCCGGCGCCGGCCAGCTTGATCGCGGTGTAGAGGGCGGGCACCACCGAGAACACGGCGGCCACGCCCGCCGTCACCGCGGCCAGGTAGACCAGGAAGCCGGCCGCGACCCCGATCAGCGACAGCAGCCCGGCGCGGCGGCCCTGGGCGATCGACCGGGAGACCAGGTAGATCATGTTGGGCCCCGGTGTCAGCACCATCCCGAGCGCCACGGCGGCGATCCCGAGCACGGCATGCCCGCCCACGGCGGACAGGGCGGATGCGGCGGGCAGGTCGAACGAGGCGGATGCGACGGGAGCGGCGGGGGTCAGTGCTTCCATGCGAGGAGGCTAGGCCCGGCGTCGATCTCAATGCAATGATGACTTTGCACTCGGTGCAATGCCGATGCGATGCCGTGCAATGCCATCACCTTGCGTGGAGGGGTCCCGCCGATGGACGACTACCGCCTGATCGCCGACGAGATCGCCGACGCCATCACCGGCGGGCGGCTGCGACCCGGCCAGCAACTGCCCACCCAGCGCGCCTTCGCCCGCAGCCGGGGCATCGCCAACTCCACGGCGGGGCGCGTCTACCGGGAACTGACCCGGCGCGGACTGACCACCGGGGAGGTCGGGCGCGGCACCTTCGTCCGGGCCGGACAGGGGGCCGGCGGCGGGGCAACCGGCGGGCAGGTGGCACTCGCCGAACCGGCCGGCGCGCCGGTGGACCTGGAACTCAACTATCCCGCCGTCCCCGAGCAGGCCGGACTGCTGGCCGCCGGACTGGCGCCGCTGCTCCGGGCGGACGCGCTGGGTGCCGCACTCGCGCCGGTGGGCGCGGCCGGGACGGGCGCGGCCCGGCAGGCGTTCGCGGCACTGCTGTCCGACGAACGCCGGACGGGCGGGGACCGGACGGGCGGGGACCCGTCGGCTGGGGATCGGACGGCCGGGGGTCGGACGGGCGGGTCCCGGGAGGTCACCCCGGAGATCGCCGGGGAGGAGCTGCTGTTCGCGGGCAACGGACGGCAGGCCATCGCCGCGGCACTGTCCGCGCTGGTGCCGCCCGGCCACCGGCTGGGGGTGGAGGCGCTGACCTATCCGGTGGTCAAGGCCGTCGCCCAGCGACTGGGCATCACGCTCGTGCCACTGGCCGTCGACGAGCACGGACTGCTGCCCGACGCCGTGGCCGCCGCCCACCGGGCCGCGCCGCTGCGCGCCGTCTACGTCCAGCCGAGGCTGCAGAACCCGCTCGGCGGGAGCCTGCCGTACAAGCGGACGGCCGCCCTCGCCGAGGAGCTGCGCCGCCTCGACCTGCCGGCCGTCGAGGACGCGATCTGGTCCTTCCTCCGCCCGGAGCGGACCGCCCTCGCCAGCCTCGCACCGGAACGCACCGTCCTCGTCGACAGCCTCTCCAAGCGGCTCGCGCCCGGGCTGACCACCGGGTTCGCGGTCGTCCCCGCCGCGCTGCGCGAACGGATCGCGGGCGCACTGCGCTCGGGCGGCTGGACGCCCAGCGGGTTCGCCCTGGAGGCGGCCGTGCGCTGGATCGGGGACGGCACCGTGGCCGAGGTCGCGGCGGCCAAGCGCGCCGACGCCGTCGCGCGTCAGCTGCTGGCGCGCGAGGCGCTGGCGGGGCAGCGCGTCCGGGCCGACCCCTGCTCGTACTACCTGTGGTGGGAGCTGCCGGCGGCCTGGCGGGCGGAGACCTTCGTCGCGGTGGCGGCGCGGGCGAGCATCGCCGTCACACCCGCGGCGGCGTTCGCCGCCGACCCCCGGCGTTCCCCGTCCGCCGTCCGGGTCGCCCTGGCCTCGCCGCCGCTGCCCGTGCTGGCGCAAGCACTGGAGACGCTGGCGCGGATCGCGCGGGGGACGGCGGAGGAGTGGATGGAGTGACGGGCGGGCGGACGGACGGCCAGGCGGACGAACAACTGACAGATAACAGCTGTTGAAATCTGCTATCTGTTATCTGTCAGTTGAAATCTGTCAGCTGTCAGTCGACGGCCGTCAGTCGACGGCGCCGCTCCGACCGCCTCGCACCGCCGTGTCCGCAGCCCCGCCGGCACCGACTGCGCGCAACCGGGAGGCGGCGGTGGCGGCGAGCTGGGGCGCGATCCGGGCGACGTCGCGCGAACCAACAGCCGCGATCAGGCTCGGCAGCAGCCAGCGGACCGGCTGCATGCCGCGCAGCCAGGCCTGCGCGTAGACGTGGGCGGACCGCCGGGCAATGCCGGCGGTGATCCGCTCCACCGCGGGCTCCAGCGGGTAGGTCTTGTTGGCCGGCCACGGCAGCCTGGTCCGCATCTGCTTGAGCACGGTGTCCTCGTCGGCGCCGCGCACCATGTCGGTGTCGGTCCAACTCAGGTACCCCACACCGACCTTGACCCCCTGGTAGGCGACCTCGGCGCGGAGCGAGTGGGCGAAGGCCTCCACCCCGGACTTGCTGGCGCAGTACGCGCTCATCAGCGGCGCGGGAGTGAGCGCGGCGAGCGAGGCGATCTGCAGCAGGTAGCCCCGGCTCTCGACGAGGGCGGGCAGGAAGGCCCTGGCCGTGGCGACGCTGCCGAGCAGGTTGACCTCGATCACCCGGCTGAACGCCCGGTGATCGCTGTCCGCCACCGGCCCGCCGATGGCGATGCCGGCGTTGGCGACCACGGTGTCGATCCGGCCGTAGTGCTCCTTGATCCGGCGGGCGGCGTCGCCGAGCGCGTCGAGGTCGGTGACGTCCACCTCCCAACTGGTCGCGGCCGCGCCGCACTGCGCCGCGACGGCCTTGAGCTCGTCCGGCTCCAGCCCCAGGAGGGCGACCTTGGCCCCGCGCCGGGCGAGCGTGCGAGCGAGCGAAGCCCCGACCCCGCGGGCGGCCCCGGTGACGACGACGACCTGCGCGGACAACGGCGGGATGGCGTTCATGCGGCGGCGGTCCTCTCGGAAACGGGCGCAGAGGTGGAGGAGGCAGAGGTGGAGGAGGCAGGAGCGGAGACGGAAGCGGGCGCGGCGGACAGGTACGCGGCGGCCAAGCGGTGGATCTCGGCCGCGACCTCCACCGGCCGCTCCAGCGGCGCCATGTGCCCAACCCCAGGAAGCAGCAACAGCCCCTGCGGGTCGGCGAGTTCGGCAACGATCCGGTGTGCGTGCACCGGCGGGGTCAGCCGGTCCGCGGTGCCGACCACGACGGCGGTCGGTGCGGCGAGCCGGGCGAGCCCGGCGTGGACGTCCAGACGGTCGAGGACGCCCGCCCAGTTGGCGCGGACGGCGGTCGGGCAGGCGTGCACGATCCGGGCCGTCGCCTCCACCTGCCCGGCGGACGAACCCGGGCCCATGGTCGCGTACTTGAGCGCGACACGGCTGACCGGCGAAACCGGTCCGAGCGGCAGCCGGGAGCGCAGCAGTTGGCGGTTCAGGAAGCGGCGCAGCCCCGGGGAGCGCACCCCCTCGGGCAGCACGGCGAGTTCGGCCACCAGCTCCCCCGGCCCGGTGGAGACCAGGACGGCGGCGGCGGTCCGATCGGCGATCTCGGGGCGACCGCCGGCGGCCATGATGGTCATCCCGCCCATGCTGTGCCCGGCGAGCACGGCCTTCTCCCCCGCCGGGACGGTCCGGGCGAGGACGGCGGAGAGGTCCTCGGCCAGCGCCCTGGTGGAGTAGCGGACCCGGCTCGGCGGGATCTCGCTGTGCCCGTGGCCGCGCTGGTCGTACGCCACCACTCGGTAGCGGTCGGCGAGTTGGCGGATCACCGGAGCCCAGAAGGCGGTTGAGCAGGTCCAGCCGTGGGCGAGCACGACGGTCGGCGCCCCGGGCTGGCCGTGCACCTCGGCGTGCAGCCGGATCCCGTCCGCCGATCGGATGCTCAACTCCTCGACAGGCGTCGGCGGGACGTACTCGGCGGGCAGCTCGGCGGCGCTCATGCGGACACCTCCTGCACGGCAGGGGCGGCGTCCTGGCCGGCGCGCATGATCAGTTCGTACTCGCCGAGATCGACCTTGCGGGTGGCGCGGCGGAACGCGGTGGTGGAGCCGGGCCAGAGCACGGTGTTCTTGCCGTTCGGATCCAGGTACCAGCTGCGGCAGCCGCCGGTGGTCCAGACGGTGCGGTCCATCCGGTGCTGGAGTTCGAGGTTCCACTGCCGCTGGGCCCGGGCGGTGGGCTGCATCGCGGTGGCACCGATCGACCCGAGTGTGGTCAACGCGTCGATCAGGTAGTTAAGTTGGGACTCGATCATCAGGATCATCGAGCTGTTGCCGAGGCCGGTGTTGGGGCCGATCACGAAGAACAGGTTCGGGAAGCCGTGCACGGCCGAGCCGCGCAGCGCCTCCATTCCGTCCTTCCACTCCTCCGCCAGGCTGGTGCCGTTGGCGCCGAACACCCGGGCCCCGATGGGCATGTCGGTGACGTGGAAGCCGGTGCCGAAGACGATGGCGTCGACCTCGTGCTCACTGCCGTCGGCGGCGAGCAGAGTGGAGCCGCGCAGCTCGCGCAGGCCGGAGGCGACGACCTCGGTGTTGGCCGCGGCGAGCGCCGGGTAGTAGGTGTTGCTGAGCAGGATGCGCTTGCAGCCGATCCGGTAGTCCGGGGTGAGCTTGGCGCGCAGGGCCGGGTCGGGAACGCCCTGGGCGAGGTGGCGTTCGGCGAGTTGCTGGACCACGCGCAGCATTCCCGGGCGGCGCACGAAGGCGTCCACCTGGAGCTCCCGGAGGGCGAACAGGGTGCCGCGGCGGATCTTCCCGGTGACCGGTACGCGGTCGTGCAGCCACTTCTCCAGCTGGCTGATCTCGCGGTCCCGGCGCGGCAGGACCCAGGCGGGCGTGCGCTGGAAGACCGTCAACTTGCCGACCTTCGGCTGGATCGACGGGATGATCTGGGCAGCGGAGGCTCCGGTGCCGACGATCGCGACCCGCTTGCCGGTCAGGTCGTAGTCGTGGTCCCAGCGGGAGGAGTGGAACACCTTGCCGGGGAAGGCGCCGAGCCCCGGCAGGTCGGGGATCTGCGGGTCGGCCAGCGGTCCGGCGGCGGAGACCACGGCGTCCGCGGTCCACTGGCCGGCCGAGGTGGTGATCCGCCAGCGGACCTGCTCGACCTCCCAACGTGCCTCCAGAACTTCGGTGTTGAACCGAAGGTGCGGACGGAGGCCGAAGACGGTGGCGACCTTCTCCAGGTAGGCGCGGATGTCCGGCTGGCCGGAGAAGCTGCGCGGCCACGCGGGGTTGGGCGCGAAGGAGAAGGAGTAGAGGTGCGAGGGCACGTCGCAGGCGCAGCCGGGGTAGCTGTTGTCGCGCCAGGTGCCGCCGACCGAGTCCGCGCGCTCCAGGACGACGAAGTCGGTGATCCCGGCGCGGCGCAGCCGGACCGCGGCGCCGAGACCGCCGAAGCCGGAGCCGATCACCGCCACCCGCACGTGCGGGACGGCCTCGTCCGCCGCGGGGGCACCGGACGTGCCGGGGCGGGGGCGCTTGCTGCTGGATGCCATGCGGCCTCCTCCTGAGGGTGGGGCGATGATCTTCGCGCTGCCGTACTGTGCTCGACTGCTCTCGTACTGCCCTGGCGTTGCCCTGATGCGCCCGGGCGACGCCGCGGTATCGCTCTGGTGCTGCCCTGCATGATGCTCTGCGCACTGCCCTGCGTACTGCCTTGCCGTACTGCCGAGAGGGCTCCCCCGACGACTGGCATCGGAGCCTCGCCAATCGCGCCAGTAATCACTGGCATGATTGGCAGGGTAGCCCTTGCTGACACCGGATGGAAGAAGCGCGGCCACCCGGATTCCGGGAGCCTTCGGAGGTGGCGGACCTATGCTGATCGCCGTGGACAAGGTCAGAGCTGCTGCGGGTGACGGAAAACGCGAGTACCGGGTGGAGGAACTGGCCGAAGCGGCCGGCATCACCAGCCGGACACTGCGCTTCTACCGCGAGCGCAAACTGCTCCAGCCGCCGCGCAAGGAGGGCCGGATCGCCTGGTACGGCGAGGAGCACCTGGCCCGGCTGCGGATGATCGGCGAACTGCTGGACCGCGGCCACACCCTGGGCGGCATCGCCGAACTGATCGGCGCCGGCGAGAGCGGGCGGGACGTCGCCGAGCTGATCGGGCTGGAGGCCGCGATCGTCGCCCCCTGGTCGGACGAGACCCCGGTGCGCCTGGACTGGGACGAACTCAAGACCGTCTTCAACGACCAGCTCACCGAGGAGAACACCGCCGAGTCGATCGCCCAGGGCTACATCACGATCGACGACGACGGGATCACCCACATCAGCCGCCGCCTGATGGACGCCACCACCGCACTCGTCGCCGAGGGCGTACCGCTCTCCGTGGTGCTGGACGCCAGCCGGCGCACCCAGGAGCACGTGGAAGCCATCGCCGAGATCTTCATCGACGTGGTCGGCGAGCACCTGCTCGGCGCCCTCGCCGCCGACGCCCCGCTGCCGCCCGGCGAGGCGGCCCGGCTCACCGAACGCATCCTGCGGGTGCGGCCGCTGGCCCGTACGGTCATCGACGCGCAGTTCGCCCTCGCGATGGACCGGCGGGTGCCCGCCGAGTACGACGAACTGCTGCGCCAGCGACGGGAGAACGACACCGAGGCGTAACCCCTCCAACGGGAGGGCAGGGATTCCCGCGCCCTGCACGCCCGTTGGAGGAACCGCCGATGCCCAGACCGCTCAGTCGCCGCGCCGCGCTCGGCCTCGCCGCCGGGCTCGCCCCTGGCCTCGCACTCGCCGCCTGCGGCCCGAACTCGCCAGCACCGTCCGCCGGTTCGACCGGCGGGTCCGGCGAGCCAGGCAGTTCCGGCAGATCCAGCGGGGCCGGCCCACGGACCGTCCGGCACGCTCGCGGCGAGAGCACCGTACCGGCCCGGGCCACCCGGGTGGTGGCGCTGGACACCGACGCGTTGGACTCGGTGGTCACTCTCGGGCTCACGCCGGTCGGCGCGACCACCGTCACCGAGGGTGCGCCCTTCCCCGCCTACCTGCCCGCCGAACGGCTGGCCGCGACGAAGGCCGTCGGCACCATCGGGCAGCCCAACCTGGAGGCGATCGCGGCGCTGCGGCCGGACCTCATCCTGAGCAACCAGGTGCGCGACGACAAACGGTACGACGAACTGGCGAAGATCGCGCCGACCGTGCTGTCCAAGACCACCGGGCCCACCTGGAAGGAGAACGTCCGGCTGCACGCCGAGGCGATGGGCCGGCAGGCCGAAGCCGAAGCGGCCGACGCGGCGTACCGGACGAAGGCTCGGGACCTCGTCACCGCACTCGGCGGCCCGGCCAAGGCCGCCGCCACCCGGGTCGAGATGGCTCGTTTCCTCGCGGGCGCGCCGACCAGGCTGTACCTCAACGGCACCTTCGTCGGCTCGCTGTTCAAAGACCTCGGGCTCGGCCGGCCCGCCAACCAGGACAAGCCCGGGTTCTCGGTCGAGATCAGCCCCGAGCAGGTGGACCAGGCGGCGGCCGACGTCATCTTCTACTCGGTCTACGGGGACGCGGCCAAGTCCGACCAGGGCAGGATCACCGATGGCGCGCTGTGGAAGAACCTGGACGCCGTCCGCACCGGCCGGGTGTTCCGGGTCGACGACAACCTGTGGATGCTCGGGATCGGCTACACCGGGGCCGGCTTGATCCTGGACCAGATCCGGAAGGACCTCGCGACCTGAGCGCGCTCGGCGGCGCACGGACCGACGGCGGCGCACGAACCGATGGCGGCGGACACCCGACAGACGACGGCGAACAGATGACGGCCAACAGAAAACAGATAACAGATGTTGAAATCTGTTATCTGTCATCTGTTCGCCGCGGCCTCTCACGCCTCGCCCGCTGTCCACTCCTCCAACCCCGCCCCGCCCCCGCCCCCGCCGCCACTGGTCGATCGACCGATTACCCACCCCCCGGACGCGCCCCTACCGTCGAGGCTCACCCGCAGGTCGCTGTCGCCTGGTCGGGCCGGTGGCGGGAGGCGGGCGCCCGCACCGGCTCCGTGTGGGGGCGTACCGATGTCCGTGGTCGTGAAGTTCCGTACAGCAGCGCAACTGACCGGCGGCCGGGTGCTGCTGTGGTCGCTGCTCGGTCGGCTGCCGAACGCGATGAGCCCGATCGGCACCCTGCTGCTGGTGAGCCGGAACACCGACAGCGTGTGGCGCGGCTCCCTGGTCGCCGGTGCGCTGGCGGTCGGCCAAGCGGTCGGCGGTCCGCTGGTGGGTCGACTGGCGGACCGCCGCGGGCAGCGGACGGTCGGGCTGGTCGCCGCGCTGGTCAACGCGACGGCACTGGTGGCGCTGGTGGCCGCCTCGCAACGCGGGTCGGCCCTCGGCTGGCAGCTCGCGCCTGCCGCCGTGGTCGGCCTGTCCGTCCCGCTGGTCGGCCCGCTGTCGCGCAGCCGGTGGGTCCGATTGGCCGCTGGTGAAACGGAGTTGACCTCCGTCATGCTGTCGCTGGACGGGATCGTCGACGAGGTCGGTTTCACCGCCGGGCCCGCACTGGTCGGAGTCCTCGCCACCGTCTCCTCCCCCGCCGTCGGCCTGCTCGTGGCGGCCGTGCTGTCCGGCGTCTGCGCGACCCTGTTCGCGCTGCACCCGACGGCCTCCCCCGGCATCCCGAAGTCCCCGGCCCGCTCCGCCGAGCGGCTGCTCACCGTGCCCTACGTCCTGCTGCTGGCCGGGATGGCGCTGCTGGGCGCGTGTTTCGGCTCGGTGCAGGTCGGGGTGACCGCCACCACGGAGGCCCTGGGCCGGCCGGGCGCCGCCGGACTGCTGTACGGCTTCATCGGGTTCACCAGTTCCCTGGCCGGGATCGCCGCCGCGGGCCTGCCCGCCCGGTGGGAGTTGGCGTCCCGGTTGCGGGCGGGCACGGTGCTGCTGTTCGCCGCCACCTGCGTCCTGCTCGTCTCCGCCGGGAGCCTGTGGAGCCTGACCGCCGCCGTGGGCCTCCTCGGGGTGGCGGTCGCACCGCAGATGATCACGATGTTCGGCCTGGTCGAGCGGACGGTGCCGGCCGTCCGGCTGGGCGAGGCGATGGCGGCGCTGGTCAGCGCGCTGATCCTGGCTCAGTCGGCCGGCACCTTCCTGGGCGGCTGGGCGACCACGCACTTCGCGGCCGCCGCGCCGTTCGCGATCACCGCGGCCGCGGCGGCGGCCGCCCTGCTGCTCGCCGCGTGCACCGCGACCGAACAGCGCTACCGCCGCCGTATTCCGACCGCTCCAACCGCTCCGACCGCTCCGACCGCTCCGACCGCTCCAACCGCTCCAACCGCTCCAACCGCTCCAACCGCTCCAACCGCTCCAACCGCTCCAACCGCTCCAACCGCTCCAACCAAAGGTCGGTCCGACGGTCGGCCTGGCGGTTCCGGCGCCCAACCCCGCATCGCCGCGCCCGTGCGCCGCGCCCCGCGCACATGACGGCGGGGGCGACGGTGGTCCGCACACCGTCGCCTCCGCCGTGCGGCCCTGCCGGCCGGCACCCACGATTCGGCAGGGCCCACTCAGGCGGTTGTCAGTTGACGTTGACCGCCGTCCAGGTGGCCGCGACCGCGTTGTACTCGGCGCTGCCGTTGCCGTACAGGTCCGCCGCCGCGCTGAGGGTGCCCGCCCGGGCGCCCGCGTAGTCGGTGGTGGAGGTGAAGTAGACGGTCAGCGCGCGGTACCAGATCTGCGCGGCCTTGTCCCGGCCGATGCCCGCGAGCGAGGAGCCGTCGGCCGTCGGGCTGTTGTAGTCGAACCCGTTGATGCTCTTCGCGCCGCTGCCCTCCGACAGCAGGTAGAAGAAGTGGTTCGCCACGCCCGACGAGTAGTGCACGTCGAGGTTGCCCACGTCGGCGGACCAGGAGTCGGCGGACTGGCCGTCCTTGCTGGGCTGGTCCATGTAGCGCAGCGGGGTGCCGTTGCCGTTCAGGTTGATCAGCTCGCCGATCCAGTAGTTCGGCGGGTTGGAGGGCAGGTTGGCGTACCACTCGACCATCGTGCCCATGATGTCGGAGGTGGCCTCGTTGAGGCCGCCGGACTCGCCCGCGTAGTTGAGGTTCGCCGTGGCGGCGGTGACGCCGTGGCTCATCTCGTGGCCGGCCACGTCGATCTCGGTGAGCGGGGCGGCGTCGCCGTTGCCGTCGCCGTAGGACATGCAGAAGCAGCTGTCGTCCCAGAAGGCGTTGACGTAGTTGGAGCCGTAGTGGACGCGGCTCGCGGCGCCGACACCGTCGTTGCGGATGCCGTTGCGGCCGAAGGTGTTCTTGTAGAAGTCCCACGTGGTGGCCGCGCCGAACTGGGCGTCCACCGCGGCGGATTCGCGGTTACTGGCAGTGCCGTCGCCGAAGTTGTTGGAGGTGTTGGCGAACAGCGAGCCGTTGCCGGCGGTTCCGTTGCTCATGTCGGTGGTGGACTGGCCGCCGCGGCTGTCGTCCTTCAGCGAGTAGCTGGAGCCGCTCTGCGCGGTGGTGAGCGGCACCTGGCCGACGAAGACGCCCTTGCCGGTGCCGGCGGCGGTCTGGATCTTCTCGTGGGTGGACAGCACCTTGCCGGTGGCGGCGTCGGTGACGAGCACCTGGTTGCTCGGAGTGCCGTCGGCGCGCACGCCCTCGACGGTGGTCCGGTAGGCCAGGCGCGGGTTGCCGTCGGTCGCCCAGACGACCAGTTCGGCCTTGCCGGTCTGGTGCACGTCGGCCAGCGGGGACTCGTCGGCGTCGAGGGTGACCCCGACGGTGGCCTTGACCGCGCCGGTGGCCTGCGTGGCGGCCTGGTCGGCCGGGATCTGCGGGGTCAGGCTCGGCAGCGCGAGCTTGGCGGAGACCGCCTTGTCGACCGACTTGACCGAGCCGTTGGCCTTCTGGTGGACGACCAGGTCACCGCCGAGCACCGGCAGGCCGGCGTAGGTGCGCTCGAAGCGCAGGTGCCGGGTGCCGTCCTTGTCGACCACGGCGTCCTTGGCGACGAGCCGCTCCTTCTCGCCGAGGGCGAGGGCCTTGGCGAGCGGGCCGGACTGGCCGCCGGCCAGCGCGAGCACGGCCGCGTGCTGGTGGTCGGCCTGGGCCTGGAGGCCGGCGACGGGGCTGGCCTGGGCGGCGGTGCTCACCTGGATCACACCGGTCAGCAGGGCGGTGGCCGACAGTACGGCGACAGCTGCGAGCTTTCGCTTCACGTGCGAGTCCTTCCGGGAAACCGCGTGTGGACGCGGTCGCGCCGCGTTCCGGGGGCCGGGGTCGGCACCTGTGGGGCGGAATGGGCGCTGACGTGCTGAAACCCCGGGCGGTCGAGCGGCGAGCCACCAAGGGGTGGGGGTGGGGGCTACCGCCGGGGCTGTCCAAAAGCATGACAATCCAGCAGGTGAATTGACAGGTCTACTTCAGCGATTGGCCAGGTCCCGCCAGCTCGCCGGGGCTCTCAAGTGGTGGGCAAAACGGGGTAATTCACCGCGCCTTGCAGTGGGTTCCCACCCGAACCACGGCCGACCGCCTGCGCCGATGTCCGATCGACCGTCGAACGTCGATTCGGTGCGCGGAGCCGAGCGGGCCGGAATCGACTTTTACATCCCTGTAGAACTTCCCATACGGAATCTTGACATCCGCTTGGCGAGGTCCCGCCACCTGCCACCCTTGCCCGCCGCCGGGCCATCTGCTAGCGCCACCGAACCTTGTGTTCGCCCGACTCCTCAGTGCAGTCGGTGAGTTGAGCGCGATGCCCGGGGGTGCACCGGAGCCGACAAGGCCCCGTGTCCCACAACTGCCCCTGCTCCACCGGCGGCTGCGATGGCGCCCGGCTCCCGCGGCGCCCCGCTCGCCCGCCCCGACTCCCGGGCGACCTGCCCGTACGGACACCCGGGCCGGGTCGGCACACGCGCTCAACCGCCGCCGGCGCCGGGCCCGTCCGGTCGCAGAAGCGGCAGCGGCAGCGGCAACGGCAACGGCAACGAGGTCGGGGTTGGGAGGGCGCAGGGGTGCCGCTCCTCGCCCGGACCGGTCAGCGAGGCCTCCCCGGGAGCACGTCCGGCGCGTACTCCCGGACCGCCGCGAGCAGTTGGCGGATCGACGGGTTCACCATCGGTCGCCCGGCCACGGTGACGGTCGGCACGGTCTCGTTGCCGTCCGCGACCGAGCGGACGAAGGCGGCGGCGTCCGGGTCCTTCCAAATGTTCACCATGGTGAACCGCCGGCTGTAGCGCAGGCGCGTGAAGAGCAGCGCCAGGCGCAGGTTCATGCAGAACGTGCACAGCGGACGCCAGTAGAGGACCACGCCGTCGTCGGCTCCGTCGGTCGCTGTCACTGGAACCGCCATTCCTGGGCCGTGTTGCCAGGGGTGCAGGTCACCATGGTGACCGCGTTCCCCGGGCCGTTGTCGGTCATGCAGCTGTGGTTCTGGTAGTCGGCCAGCGTGTAGGAGCCCTGGGCGGACCCGCTGCGCACCGTCCAGTTGGTCAGGAAGCTGAAGCCTCCGCTCAGGGTGACCTTGCCGTCCATGGTCTGGACGAGCAGCGGCCCGCCGCTGTTGCAGGCGTTGAAACTGATCCAGGAGCCGGGGTTGGTCGCCCGCACCCAGCCGTACTGGGACGCGCCGCCGACCACGATCGGGTTGTCGCCGCTCAGTTCGTCGCGGGCCATCCCGATCGGGCGGCCGTCCTTCACGTTGACGATGGTGGTCCAGGAGGTGCCGCCGCACGACGGCGGCCGGGTGGGGGTCTGCGGGGCCGGCGGGTTGCCGCCGCCCGAGGGAGAACCGCCGCCTGACGGGGAGCCGCCCCCGGCGGGGGAGCCACCGGCCGCGTTCTGGGCCGGGGGCTGCGGGTTGGGATTGGGGTTGGCGGGCTGGTTTGCCGCGCCGCCCCCACCCCCGCCCCCGCCGCCGGACTGGTTGGACTGACCGCCCGAAGCCCCGCCGGCGGAACCGCCCGAGACACCTCCCGCAGAACCGCCGGCGGAACCGCCTGAGGCACCGCCCGAAGCCCCGCCGCCACCAGCCGCGTTGCCGCCGCCTGCCGCGCCCGCGCCGGTGCCCCGGCTCGCCGCGCCTCCGTTGCCGCCCGGCGCGGGGGCCTGGACGGGCGCGCCCGGCTGGTTCTGGGTGCTCGGCTGCTGGTCGGCGGCCGGGGCCGCGACCGGGGTGTCGGAAGGTGTCGGCGTGGCGGGCGGCGTCGTGGCCGGGGCCGCCGGGGTGCCCGTGCCCGGGGTCACCGGGGCCGTCACGACGACGGTCGGCTGGGCGGCGGGCGGCTCGGCCGCGTCCGACCGGCCGGGGCCGCGGTCCACCAGCAGGACGGTCGCCGTGCCCATCGAGATGACCACGGGGACGATCACCGGCACCAGCAGTGCGCGACGTGACCGGCGCTTGCCCGGCTCGGTCACCGGCTGCGGCCCCACCTTCGCGACCTCGTCCGACACGGGGCCGTCACCCGACGCCGGGCGCTCGCCCGACGCGGGCTGGTCGGCGCCGTCAGCGACCGGCACCACGGCACCGGCCTTCGCCCCGCCGGCACCCCCGGGCGCTCCGCCCCCGGCCTCTTCACCCGCAGCCGCTCCCCCGGCCGCCGCAGCTCTGAGGTCGACCGTCCCGGTGTCGGCCGGGGCTCCGGCCGCACCCGCCGCAGCGCCCGCGTCCTCCGCGCCGATCGCCGCCCGGGCCGCGGCCGCCATCTCGGCGGCGTCGGCGAACCGGTCCTCCGGCTTCTTCTCCAGCGCCTTCGCGACCAGCTCTCGAACCGCCGCCGGGAAGGCCCCCGGCAGCTCCGGCGCCGGCTGGCGGACGTGCTTGAGCGCGACCTCCAACACGCTCTCGCCGACGAACGGCGGCTTCCCGGTGAGCAGTTCGAAGCAGACCACGCCGATCGAGTAGAGGTCGGAGGCCGGCCCGGTGCCCGTCCCCTCGGCCTGCTCGGGGGCCATGTAGAGGGCGGTGCCTACGATCGCGTGCGAGGCGGTGATCTTGGTGCTGGCGATCGCCCGGGCGATGCCGAAGTCGGTGATGGTCACCCGGCCGTCCATACGCACCATCAGGTTGGACGGCTTGAGGTCCCGGTGCACGATCTCCCGGCGGTGGGCGGCGTGCAGGCCGTCCAGCGCGGCGGCGACCAGACCGAGGGCGCGCTCGGGAGGCATCGGGCCCTCCTCGGCGAGCACCCGGTCCAACGGCCGGCCGTCGACCAGTTCCATGACGATGTAGGCGCAGCGGTCCCCGGCACCACCGCCTTCGCTGCCCTCGGCACCGCCGCCGCTCTCACCGTAGTCGTGGACGTCCACGACGGCCGGGTGGTCGATCGCGGCGACCAGTTGGGCCTCCCGGCGGAAGCGCTGGATGAAGGTGTCGTCCTCGAACAGCGCCGAGTGCAGGATCTTGACGGCCACCGGCCGCGCCAGCACCGTGTCGTCGGCCCGCCAGACCGTACCCATCCCCCCGCCGCCGATCCGCTCGACCAGCGTGTACCGCCCGCCGAGCACGGCGCCCGGACCCCTCATACTCCCGCCCCCATGTGTGTCATGACCCTCCCCAGCGGGCCGTTCGGCCCCCCAGTGTGCCAGAGGGGGTCGAACGGTCAGCAGGCACTGTCCGGCCAGGGGTTGAGGGCCCCGCCGTCAGCTGTCCCGGCCCTGCCGGGCGTGCTCGACCACCTCCAGGACGGCGGCGGCGACGGCCTGCGGGTGGTCGGCGTGGACGTGGTGGCCGGCGCCACGCACGACGATGTGCGACCCTTGGCGGCGCTGGCGACGACGTGTGACTGGAGGACGGTCCAGCGGGCACGCATCGCCCCCGGCAGGCCGTCGGTCGCGCTCAGCACGGTCACCGGCACGTCGGGCAGCCGCGCGGCCGCGCGCCGCTGCCGGAGCTCGGAGACCGCGAGGGCCGTCAGCCGGTTCTCGTCGAGGACGGTCAGCCGCTGGTGGCGGTGTGCCTCGACGGCGGCCTCGGCCCTCGCGACAGTTCCCCCGGCACGGCGGGCGGCGGGCGTCAAGGCCGCCCGGAGTAGCCCCACCCGCAACAGGACGGCCTCGGCGGCGCGGATGGCCGGTGGCTGGAACTCCTCGTGCGCCGGGTCCACCAGGACCAGGCCTGCCACCAGTTCCGGGCGCCGCCAGGCGAGGAGTTGGGCCAGCTGGCCGCCCCAGCTGTGCCCGACCAGGACGGCCGGGCCGGCGCCGAGGTGCTCCACCAGGGCCGCCAGGTCCCCGGTCGGGGACTCCAGCGACGGGCCGGAGACGCGATCGGGGTCACTGGCACCGAGCCCGGCCCGGTCGTACGCCACGACCCGGCTGTGCGCGGCCAGTTCGGGCAACACCGGCGCCCAGGTCAGCGACGAGGTGCCGCAGCCCGCGAGCAGGACCACCGGCGGACCGCCGCGCCCCGCCTCCACCCAGCGCAATGCCCGCCCGCCACGGTCGAGTTCGCCCTGCCGGACCCCGCCGGGGACGCGCTCGGCCAGCGCCTGCCCGATGGCGTCCTGCACGTCCCGCATGGCCCGCGTGTCCTGCGTGTCCTGCGTGCCCCACGGTTCCTGCGCGTTCTGCTTGTTCTCTGTCTTCTGCACGTTCGGCTCCCCCCTGGATCCGTCCGCCCGGTCCCGGCCTGTGGTGCCGGGTGACGCGGGTTCGTTACTCACCACTGCCACGAGTCCCGGGCGCCTCCCCGACGCCCGGCGGCCTAGCCGACGGCCGGGCCCGGACTCGCTGTCAGGCACCAGACCCTGACCGCCCGGCTCCACGCCGACCCGAACACCTCGCGTCCGTTGCGCGACCGGAGGACGAAGAGGAGGTGCTGTGGCGCAAGGCCGTCACCGGCCCGCGCCTGCACGGACCAGGCCGGGGCGGACCGGGCCACGCCGCGCCCGCCGCCCCGGCCCTCCGGTGGCTCAGGCCGACAGGGTCCGCTTGAACAGGTCGAGCACCGCCTCCCAGTGGCGCGCGTCGGCGACGGCGTCGTAGCGGGTGGTGTCGGCCTGGGTGTAGCCGTGCGCGGCGCCCGGGTAGACCTCCTCCCGGTGGCGGACACCGGCGGCGGTGAAGGCCTCGGCGAGCCGTTCGATCTGCTCGGCGGGCATGGACGGATCCTCGTCGGCGTGGCCGAAGTACACCTCGGCGGTGATCCGGGAGGCGCCCAGGTGCGGGCTGTCCGGCGCATCGGTGGCGAGGTTGCCGCCGTGGAACCCGGCGATGGCGGCGATCCGGTCGGGGTGGCTGGCGGCCGTCCACAGGGCGAGCAACGCACCGCGGCAGTAGCCGGTGAGGCCGACCGGGCCGTCCGAGACGAGCGGGGAGTCGGCGAGCCAACGCAGATAGGCGTCCGCGTCGCGGGCGGTCACCTCGGGGGTGAGGCTGAGGAGCAGCGGGCCGATCTGTTGGAAGATCGTCGGGTCCTTCTCCAGGTCGATCAGCGGCGGCAGTTCGACGACCGGCGCGCGGCCGTTCCGGTAGTAGGCGTTGGGGACCAGCACGGCGTACCCGGCCTGGGCGAGCCGGTCGGCCATGTCCTTCAGCTGGGGTCGGAGCCCGAAGGCGTCCATGTAGAGGATGACTCCGGGGTGGGCCCGCCCGTCGTCGGGATGGGCGAGGTAGGCGTCGGCGGTGCCGTCCGCCGTCGGGATGTCCACGGTGGTTCCGCGCACGGTCATGGTGAGGGGTCTCCTTCGGTTCGCGCGGCAGGTAGCCGGTGGACGCCGCCGCCGACGCGGCGCCCGCGGGGAACGCGGGTGCGACCGCCCGGCGTTGGGCGTACATGGGTGTGATCGTAGATGTGGCGTGCGTGGCGGCGGCGGTGATCGGGCTGGTGCTCCTGATCACGTGGCAGATCCGGGGCGAGTCGTCGGGGCGTTGGCGGCGGGGCGGCGGGAGCACCGGGGTGGGCCTGGGCGGTGGGCTGGAGGAGTTGCAGGCGCTGTTCAGCCCGGGCAAGCGGGTGCAGGTCGAACAGCGGCGGGAACAGCTGACGCTGCGGGACGAAGCCCAGGTCGGAGCGCCGCCGCAGTTCGGCGTGGACCTGGACCGGGGCGTGGCGGTGCTGCACGGCAAGGGCGGGACGGGCGGTGAGACCGGACGGGGCCGGACAGGCGCTCAGGCCCCCCAGCCACGGGAGCAGAGCACCAGCCGGTAGCCGTCCGGGTCGGATATCGTCACGCCGAACTCCTCCCAGTAGGGGTTGTGGGCCCGGACCGGGGTGCCGCCGGCGGCCTCCAGCCGGGCGACCAGGGCGTCGTCCACCGGCGCACCGAGGTAGACGACGAACAGGTCGTCGACCGTCGGGGTGGGCTCCAGCGGGTTCTCCGGGTCGTGGGTGAGTTCGAAGTGCCAGGCTCCGCCGGGCGGACCGACCATCAGCAGGTCGTGCTCGCCGGACACCCGCTCGGTGGTGCGCCAGAGCACGTCGAGGCCGAGGCCGCCGACGTAGAAGCGCTCGGCCGCCGCGAGGTCGCGCGAGGGCCGGGCGATACGGACCCGCGTCGTCGAATCGATCATGGCCGCGACCCTAGCCGGTACCACCGACAACGAACCGCCCCCGACGATCCCCTCAACGCCCCCAACCACCCCCCGACAATCCCCCCGCCGACGATCCGCGGACGGACCTCTCAGAACCGGCGCAGCCGTTCCTCGTCGCTGGTGCGCGGGCAGGTCAGGCAGGCGGCGGCCTCGGGCTTGACGGCGTAGTAGAGGCAGCAGCCGAGCCGGGTACGGGTGTGGTGGCCGCGCCCGTCGGGGGTGTGCAGGCGGCGGAAGTCGGCGGCGCCGGGCAGCGGGAGGGTACCGCCGGGCAGCACCGCCTCGGCGGCGACGACCGCGGTGTCCTCCTCGCCGAGCATCCGGCCGAGGTACCAGACGGCGGAGGCGAGGTCGTCCGTCACCATGCCCCAGAGCGCCCGGTCGCGGCGTCGGCTGGGGGCGGCGAAGGCGGCGAGCACCGGCTCGACGTGGGCGACCACGGCGGCCCGCAGTTCGGCGCGGAGTTCGTCGTCGCCGGGGAGGGTGACGTGGCCGCGCGGGCGCAGCGCGAGGTCACCGGTGGGGGCGTGCAGCCAGAGGTCGGCGGGGTCGACGAGGGGGACTTTCCGGGCGAGGTGCCAGGGACCCGCGATGAGCAGGCACGCGGACCAGACGTAGTGGTGCAGCAGTCTGGAGGCGGTGACGTGCGGGCGGGGGGCGCGGCCGTGTTCGGCGGCGATGCGCTCCTCCTCGCCGGCCAGGGCGGCGGCCAGGGCCCGTTCGTCGGCGGCGAGTTCGGCCCCCGAGTACCAGCCGTCGGCGGCTCGGGGGTCGGGTTCGTCGGCGTCGAGCAGGCGCAGTTCCAGCACCGGGCAGAGCTCGCGCAGGCGCCGGTAGTCGCCGGGCAGGGTGGACGTCGGTGCGACGGGCAGGGGTGTTCCGGGGATCATCGGCGCTCCGTGGATCGACTCCGCATGATCGAATAAGGTGAGGCTCACCTTACAATGCCTCAGGAAGTGCATCACCCGGGGCCGGGCCGGGCGGTGCGGCACCCACGACACCCGGACGGGTCGACGCCGCGGCGAACGGCCCGACATCGGACCAGGCAACCCGAGATTGACGAACTTAGGCAAACCTAACCTAAGATGTCGACTCGTGTTGAGAACCGACCCGCCGGCCACCACAGCCCCGGCGACGCCTCGATCCTCGGCGGTCCAGCGGCCCCTGCTGCTGGTCGCCGGTGTGGGCGCGCTCGTGCTGTGTGCCGCGCTGAGCCTCGCGCTCGGCTCCCGATCCATCCCGCTGTCCACCGTGGCCGACGCCCTCACCGGGGCCGCCCACGGCGGCGACGCCGATGTGGTGACGGGCCTTCGCCTGCCGCGAACGGTGATCGGGCTGGCCGTCGGGGCCGCGCTCGGCGTCGCCGGGGCGGTCGCCCAGGGCGTCACCCGCAACCCGCTCGCCTCCCCGGTCACCCTCGGCGTCAACGCCGGCGCGAGCCTCGCCGTGGTCGCCGCGATCTACGCGCTGGGCCTCACCCGGCCCGTCGAGTACGTCTGGTTCGCCTTCGCCGGGGCGGCCGTCGCCGCGGTCGCCGCGTACGCGATGTCCCGGCGCGGCGGCGACCTCGACCCGGTCCGGCTCGCGCTCGGCGGCACCGTGCTCACCGTGGTGCTCACCTCCTGGACCTCCGCGCTGATGCTGGCCAGTCACCGCACCCTGGACGAGGCCCGGTTCTGGCTGGCCGGATCGATCGGCGGGCGGCAGTTGGACACCCTCACCCCCGTGCTGCCGTTCCTGCTGCTCGGCCTGCTGGGCGCGTTCGCGATCTCACCCGCCCTCAACGCGCTCGCCCTCGGCGACGAGACCGCCCAGTCGCTCGGCGTGCCGGTGGCCCGGATCCGACTGGCCGGCGGGCTGGCCGTCGTCCTGCTCGCGGGCAGCGCGGTGGCCGTCGCCGGGCCGGTGGCGTTCATCGGACTGGCCGCGCCGCACCTGGTCCGCCCGCTGCTCGGCAACGACCACCGCTGGCTGCTGCCGGGCTGCCTGATCGCCGGTCCGCTGCTGCTGCTCGCCGCCGACGTGCTCGGACGGCTCGTGGTGCGCCCCTCCGAGATCGAGGTCGGCATCGTGACCGCCTTCCTCGGCGCGCCGCTGCTCGCCGTACTGGCCCGGAAGGTGGCCCGGTGACCGCGCTCGCCGTGCCCGTCGGCACACTCGCCCGCCGCCGGGCCCGCACCGCCGCGTGGTCGGCGCTGGCCGCCGTCGTCCTGGTGGTGCTGACCGGCGTCGCGCTCGGCACCGGACAGGTGAGCCTGTCCGGATGGGACGCGCTGCGCGCCCTGGTCGGGCAGGGCGAACCCGGAAACGTCCTGGTGGTGCAGCAGTTCCGGGCGCCCCGGGTGGTGTCGGCGCTGATCGCCGGGGCCGGGCTGGCGATGGCCGGCTCGATGCTCCAGCGACTCTTCCGCAACCCGCTGGCCTCCCCCGACACCATCGGTGTCACCGGCGGCGCGTCCTTCGGCGCGGTGCTGATGCTCGCCACCGGCGCCTCCCAGCAGCTGATCCCGCTGGCCGCGCTCGGCGGCGGACTGCTGGCGGCGCTGCTGCTCGGCGGCCTCGCCTGGCGGTCGAAGATGGCCGTCACCCGGCTGGTGCTGGTCGGCCTGGCGGTGCAACAGGGCCTCGCCGCCGCCGTGAACCTGATGATCGTACGGTTCCCGGCCGAGCTGGCCTCCTCCGCGATGCAGTGGACCACCGGCTCGCTCTACGGCCGCAACTGGACCGAGGTCTGGATCGGCGGCACCGCCATCGCGCTGACCGCCCTGGCCGTGCTGCTCTGCCAGCGGCGGATCTCGGTCCTCGACCTCGGCGACGACTCGGCCGGCGGCCTCGGCCTCAACCCCGGCCGGGACCGGCTCTGGCTGCTGCTGCTCGGCATCACCCTCGCCTCGCTGGCCGCCGCCCTCACCGGCCCGGTCGCGTTCGTCGCGCTCGCCGTGCCGCACCTGGTCCGGCTGCTCGCCGGGCCGCCCACCCTCGGCACGCTCGGACTCACCGCGCTCACCGGCGCCGTCCTGCTGCTGTCCGCCGACCTCCTCGTGCTCCACGTGATCCCCGTCCACGGCCTGCCGGTCGGTGCCGTCACCGCCACGCTCGGCGCGCCCTGGCTCCTGGCGCTGATGATCCGCCAGGGCCGGCCTCCCCAGAGGAGCAACTGATGACGCCCACGACGACCGTCGAGTCCGTCACCACCACCGCCAACCGGCTCGCCGCGCACGGCCTCGACCTGCGCTACGGCGACCGCACGATCGTCGACGGGCTCGACCTCGAACTGCCCGGCGGCGCCGTCACCGCCATCGTCGGGCCCAACGCCTGCGGCAAGTCCACCCTGCTGCGCGGACTGGTCAGGCTGCTCGACCCCGCCGCCGGCACCGTCACCCTGGACGGCTCCGACATCCACCGGATGTCAGCCCGGGCCCTCGCCAAGCGGATGGGCCTGCTGCCGCAGCAGCCGGTCACCCCCGAGGCGATCACCGTCGAGGCGCTGGTACGGCTCGGCCGGTACCCGCACCAGCGGATGCTCAGCCCGTGGTCCAAGACCGACCAGGCCGCCGTCGAGGACGCCCTCGCCCGGACCGGCACCGCCGAACTGCGCGACCAGCAGGTCGACCGGCTCTCCGGCGGGCAGCGCCAACGCGCCTGGATCGCGCTCGCGCTGGCCCAGGACACCGAACTGCTGCTGCTCGACGAGCCGACCACCTTCCTCGACCTGCGCCACCAGCTCGACGTCCTCGACCTGGTCGCCGACCTGCACGCCGAGGCCGGACGCACCGTCGTCATGGTGCTGCACGACCTCGGGCAGGCCGCCCGGTACGCCGACCACCTGGTGGTGCTCAAGGACGGGCGGCTCGCCGCCGCCGGACCGCCCGCCGAGGTCCTCACCGCCGACCTGGTCGAGGCCGTGTTCCAGGTGCCGTGCCGGGTGGTGCCCGACCCGGAGACCGGCACGCCGTGGGTCGTCCCCCGGGCGCGGACCCGGCCGCGCGCCGCCGACCGCTGACCGCTGACGCCCCCCCCCCCCCGGGCTCCTCACCCCCGACGCTCCTCACCCCCGACACCCGCTCGACCCGATCCAAGGAACCCCATGAACCGCCGCCTCCCCGTCGCCGTCCTCGCCGTCGCCCTGTCCACCACGCTGCTCGCCGCCTGCGGCAGCGACGGCGGGACCAAGCAGAGCGGGGACGCCGCTTCCGCGAGCGCCGGCGCCTCCGCCGGCTTCCCGCGCACCGTCACCCACGCCGCCGGAACGGCCCAGATCAAGGCCCAGCCCAAGCGCGTCGTGGTGCTGGACAGCGGCGAGCTGGACGACGTCACGCTGCTCGGCATCACGCCGGTCGGCGCGGTGTCGCCGCACATGAAGACCGAGGGCGGGTTCCCGAACTACCTCAAGGACAAGATCAAGGACACCAAGGACGTCGGCCCGATGAACGAGCCGAACCTGGAGCTGATCGCCTCCCTCAAGCCCGACCTGATCCTCTCCTCCAAGGTCCGCCACGCCAAGGTCTACGACCAGCTGAACGCGATCGCGCCGACCGTGCTCGCCGAGACCACCGGGTTCCCGTGGAAGGAGAACCTCGCCCTCTACGCGCAGGCGCTCGGCAAGGAGGACGAGGCCAAGAAGGCGCTCGCCGACTACCAGGCGCGGGCCGCAAAGCTCGGCGAGGCGATCAAGGCGAAGAACGGCGGCGCCATGCCGACCGCCTCGGTGGTCCGCTTCGTGGCCGGACCGACCCGCCTCTACGCCAAGGCCTCCTACAGCGGCGTGGTGCTCAAGGACGTCGGCCTGGCCCGCCCGGCCGCCCAGGACGTCGACAAGAACATCGTCGAGGTGAGCGCCGAGCAGATCAACCAGGCCGACGCCGACCTGGTGTTCGTCACCACCGCCGACGACCCGTCCAAGACCAAGGAGAGCGAGGTCCAGCAGACCCCGGTCTGGCAGGGCCTGAACGCCGTCAAGAACAGCAAGGTCTTCAACGTCCCGGACGAGACCTGGATGTCCGGCATCGGCGTCCAGGCCGCCGACGCCATGCTCGGCGACATCGCCAAGGCCGCGGGCGTGGACGCACCCAAGTAACCGCCGACGGACGACGGCGGGCGGACGAGGTAGCGGTGGCGGTGGCGGTGGCGGTGGCGGCCACAGCAGCAGCCGCCACCGAACAGCCGACAACGAACAGATGACAGATGACAGATGACAACAAACAGATAACAGATTTCGAAATCTGTTATCTGTCAGCTGTCGCCTGTCATCTGTTCGCCGCCCTCCCGACGTGCCCCGTGATCCGCCCGCCGTCGCTCTCGTCCGTCACCACCCTCAAGGACCACCACCCCATGCGGCTCTACCTGCTCGCCCTGAACCCCACCGGCTCGGTCACCGCCGGCTTCCTGCCCGCCGCCGCCCGGCTCGGGCTCGACGTCACCGTCCTGACCGACCACGCCGGACCCCACCGGAAGGCCTACGCCGACCTCCCGTTCACCGCACCCGAGGTGCTGGAGTGCGACGTCCGGGACTTCCGCGCCGTGATCAGCCTGGTCTCCCGCCATCACGCGCCCGACGCGGTGTTCAGCAACAGCGACCACTTGCAGACCCAGACCGCCCTGGCCGCCGAGTACTTCGGCCTCCCCGCAAAGGACTGGAAGGCCGCGCTGCGGGCCAAGGACAAGGGCCAGCTGCGCCGCCACCTCGCCCTGACCGGCCAGGACGCCGTCTGGTCCGCCGAGTTGGCCCCCGGGCAGGACCCGGCCGAGCTGGAGCCGCCGTTCCCCTGCGTGGTCAAACCCCGTGAGGGAGTGGCCAGCGAGGACGTCACACTGGTCGCCGACGCCGCCGAACTCGCCCTCCGCTGCCGGGAGATCCAGCACCGCCGGGCCAGCGCGACGCTGGTCGTCGAGGAGTTCCTGGACGGCCGGCTGTGCACCCTGGAGACCCTCGGCGACGGCCGCCGCCGGCACGTCCTCGGCGGCTTCCGCACGCAGCTCTCCCCGCCGCCGGACTTCATCGAGGAGGTACTGGAGTTCGTCCCCGCGCACCCCGCCGAGGTGGTCGCGCAGGTGCTCGCCCAACTCGACGCGCTCGGCATCGGACTCGGCGCCTGCCACACCGAGTTCGTCGTGCAGCCGGACGGCCGCGCCCGGATCATCGAGGTCAACTACCGCGCCATCGGCGACCAGTGCGACCTGATGCTCGCCGAAATCCTCGGCGTCCCGCTCTTCGAGCACATCCTCGCCACCCACCTCGGCCGGGAACTCCCCGCGGACCTCGGCGCGCAGTGCGCCGCGACCCCGCGCCGGGCCCGCAACGAGGTGGTCTGCGCCGACCGGGCCGGCCTCCTCACCGCCGCCCCCGGCCCGTACGACGAGGAGCGCGACGGCGTCCGGCTCGCCTACCGCCCGCTGCGCCCGCTCGGCGAGCGGCACGAGCACTACCGCACCAACCGCGACTACCTGGGCGTGATGTGGGCCATCGGTGCCGATCAGGAGGCCGTGGACGCGGCCGTCGCCCGGTTCCGCGCCGCCAACCGCTGGGAGATCACCCCGTGACCGCCGACGAGCAGCTCACCCTGCGGGTGCTCTCCGCCCTGCTGCGCGAGGATGTCCTCGGCCTGCGCTCCCGCGGCGCCGTGGAGGACCGCGCGGACGGCCCCTGGTTCACCGTCGCGGACGCCGAACTCGCCCTGCCCGTCGCCACCGAGGGCTTCCAGTGCGAGTACGCCGCCCGGCTGCCCCTGCTGGAGCTGGCCGGGCGCCGACTCACCGGTCTGGACGCCATCGTGGCGGCCCTGGCCGGTCTGGCCGAGCCCGAGGACCGGCCCGGCTGGGCCGCCTTCGCCGAGGAGTGCCGCCAGACCCTCGCCACCATGGAACTGCACGAGCGCGCACGGCCCGAGGTGCACGCCCGGCTCACCGACCTGTACGGCGAGGACCCGGCCGACTGGACCGGCCTGGCCGCCGCCCTCGGCCACGACACCCTGGCCGCCTACCTCGACCACCCCGTCTACCCGACCGCGCGCGGGCGCGCCGGCCTCACCGAACCCCAACTGAACTCCTATGCACCGGAGTTCCACCCCGCATTCGAGCTGCGCTGGCTGGCCGTCCCGACCGACGCCCTCACCACCCACGGCCGGCGTCCGCTCCCGAGCTGGTGGCCCACTCCGGCCTGGTTGGGCCTTGCGGACGCCTGCCCCGGCGACGGCTGGACCACCCTGCCGGTCCACCCCCTCACCGTCGGCGCCCCGCTGGACGAGGCGCTGGAGGCGGTCGGCCTGGCCGGCCGCGCGGTGCTCGCCGAGCGGCCGTACCTGACCGTCGTGCCGACGCTCTCCATGCGCACCGTCGCCGTCGCCGACGACCCCGCCTGCCACCTCAAACTCCCGCTCGCCACCGCCACGCTGGGCCGGCTCAACCGCCGCACCATCAAGCCCGGCACGCTGCTCGACGGCGCCGCCGGCCAGCGCCTGATCGAGGCCGTGCTGGCCCGCGAGCCGCGCTTCGCCGGCCGCGTCCTGCACGCCGACGAGCAGACCTGGGCGCACGCCGGCCACGAACTGCTGGCCGTCCTGCTGCGCCGCTACCCCGCCGGGCTGGAGCGGGCCGTCACCGTCCCGCTGGCCGCCCTGCTGGCCCCCGCGCCCGGCGGTCGCCTGGTGCTCGACCACCTCGCCGACCGCTTCCACGACGGCGACCAACTCGCCTTCTACGACTCCTTGCTGGAACTCCTGCTGGACTGGCAGACCACGCTGTTCGACTACGGCATAGCGCTGGAGTCGCACCAGCAGAACACCTCCCTGGTACTCGACGACGACGGACTGCGCCTGCTCTACAAGGACGACGACGGCCCGCGCGTGCACACCGCCCGAATGACCGCCCGCCTCGGCGAACTCGCCCCGACCCGGGCCGACTTCGACGACGCCCGGATCTTCGGCGACGACGACCGGGCGCTCACCGACCTGTTCACCACCATCACCGGACACCTGTGCACCGGCGCGCTCGCGTTCGGCCTCGCCGAGCACCGTCGCGCCGAACTCACTGACGTACTCACACTGTTGCGAAAGCGCCTGGCCGAGGCGGTGGACCGGATCGGGCCGGCCGGCGAGCCGCTGCGGACGGACCTGCTGGAGGCCGAACGCCTGCCGGTCAAGGCCATGGTCAGCGCCGGAACCTTGCTCAGCAAGCAGCGCTCGGGCGCCGCCGACATCAACAAGCACTACACCAGCGGCCCCAACTACCTGCTGGCGAACGGGATCGCCCGGTGAGTGTGGAGACCGTTCCACAGCGCTCCGGCCACGGGACGGACCACTCCGGCGGACTCGGCCGCCGCCAGGTGCACGCCGTCGCCGCCTGCTACTTCGTCGCCTCCTTCGCCGCACTGGGCCTGCCGCCGTACCTGACCGCGATCCTGCCCACGCTCGGCGATCCGCAGGCCCGGTGGGCCGGTGTGCTCTACATCGTCCCGACGGTCTTCAGCGCGCTCGGCGCACCGCTGTGGGGCCGGCTCGCCGACCGCTACGGCCGCAAGCGGCTGCTGCTACGCGCCCAACTCGGGCTCACCGTCTCCTTCCTGCTGGCCGGAGCCGCCGGCAGTCTGCCCGCGTTCACCCTCGCACTGGTCCTCCAGGGCTTCCTCGGCGGCACCTTCGCCGCCACCAACGGCTACCTCGCCGCCGCCCTCGACGGGCCGCGGCTGTCCCGCGCACTCACCCTGATGCAGGGCAGCGCCCGGGCAGCCCTGGTGGCCGCGCCGATCCTGGTCGGTGCGTTGTCCCCGTGGATCGACCCGCACCGCCAGTACCTGGTGATGGCCGTCCTCCCGCTCGCCGCCGCACTGCTGCTGTCCCTGCTGCCCGAGCCGGACCGTCCGGCGGCCGCCCCCGTGTCGGAGGGACGCGTCGAGCGGGCACCCGCCGCCCCGCTTCTCCCGCTCTACGTCTTCGAGTTCGTCTTCGTCTTCGCCACCGTCATCTCCTTCCCCTATCTCATCTCGCTCGCCGAGCAACGGCTGCCCGGCGTCTCCGGCACCACCACCGGCGTGCTGTTCGCCCTACCGCACCTGTGCTACCTGGTGTTCGCCGCGCGCATCCACACGCTGTTCCACGCCCGCCCGCACACCGGCATCGCGCTCGGCTTCGGCTTCGTCGCGCTCGGCCTGGCCGGGCACGCCGTCGCGTACTCGCTCCCGGTCTTCGTCGCCGTCCGGCTGCTGCTCGGCGCCGGGCTCACGCTCGGCCTGGTCTGCCTCGCCGTACTCGCCGCCGGAGCGGCCCAAGGGCGCGCGCCCGGGCGGATGTTCGGCACGCTCGAACTCGTCTCCAAGGGCGGCGCCGTCGCCGCCGGCGCCGTCGCAGCGCTGGCCAACGGGCAGTTCGGCGCCGCCGCGCCCGTGGTGGCCGGCACCGCCGCCGCCCTGCTGGCCGCCGTCGCGGCCACCGCATTCTCCCTCCCGTCCCTCCGCCAGCGCTGGAGTCGCCGATGACCCCCGAGCCGATCACCCACAAGTCGATCACTCACGAGCCGATCACTCACGAGCCGATCAGCCACGAACTGCCCACCGCCGACGACGCGGTGGCCCACACCCTGCTGAACTGCCTGCTGCGCGAAGTCTCCGCCCCCGAGCACCAGACCGCCGTGGCCGACGGCCGCCTGCTGCTGCGCCTGCCCCGGCGCGGCGCCCTGCTGCGGATCGCCCTGCGCCGCACCTCGCTGCTCGGCGCGCACCGCTTCACCGGCCCGGTCGAGATCGAACGAGGCGGCAGCTGGGCGGAGTTGGACTGGCGCGAGCTGGCGGAACACGTACAGGACGAACTGGAGCTGCGCACCGGCACGGTGAACGAGGAGTTCCTGGGCCAGGTCACCTCCAGCCACGACGGCCTCCGGCAGAGCCTGGTCGACCGCCCAGCCTCCGGACCGGACCGCTACCTGGAGTCCGAGCAGGCCCTGCTGTTCGGCCACCGCTTCCACCCGGCACCCAAGTCCCGCTCCGCCGCCCGGGGGGACTGGCGCGGGTACGCCCCGGAGTCCCGTGCGGCGTTCCCGCTGCGCCACCTCGCCGTCCGCACCGAACTGATCGCCGAGCAGTCCCTGGACGAGAGCGCGAGCGCCCTGCTGGACGGCCTCGGCGACGTCCCGGACGGCTACCGTCTGCTGCCCGCCCACCCCTGGCAGTACCAACTCATCGGCGATCACCCGCTGTTGCGCGACGCCCTGGACCGCGGTGACATCCTCGACCTCGGGCCGCGCGGCGAGGAGTTCGCCGCCACCGCCTCGGTGCGCACCCTCCACGGCGCGGACGCCTTCCTCAAGTTCAGCCTCAACGTGCGCATCACCAACTGCCTGCGCAAGAACGCCGCTTACGAACTCACCGGCGCCGTCGCGCTCACCCGGCTGCTCGCCCCCGCCCTCGCCGACCTCGCCCGGCGCTTCCCCGACGCGGCGATGCTGCGCGAGCCCGCGTTCCGCACCCTCGCCCTGCCCGGTGCCGACGGCCGACCCGACCAGGCGCTCTACGAGGGCTTCGGCCTGATCGTCCGCGAGGGCTTCGGCGGCGTACTGCGACCCGGCGTCACCCCGCTGCTGGCCGCCGCCGTCGCCGACGAGCACCCGACCAGCTCCGCCCACATCTCCCGTCTGCTGGAGGGGAGTTCGGACGCCTACCAGGCCCTGGACTGGTGGCGGGCCTATCTGGGGCTGCTCATCCCGCCCGTGCTCGCCGCCTACTTCGACCACGGCGTGGTGCTGGAACCGCACCTGCAGAACGTGCTCATCGGCGTAGACGCCACCGGGCACCCCACCCAGGTGCTCTTCCGCGACCTGGAGGGCACCAAGCTCGCCCCCGAGCACAACGCCGACATCCTGGCCGCCCTCCCGCCCGAGGTCGCCGGGCCGATGACGTACGACGCCGAGCGCGGCTGGGATCGGGTGGTCTACTGCCTGCTGGTCAACCACGTCGCCGAACTGCTCGCCGCCCTCGCCGACCGCCACCCCGAGCTGGAGGGCGCCCTGTGGCAGGTGGTCCGGGACACCCTGGAGCAGTACGCGGCAGGCCACGGCCGGCCGCCCCGGCTGCGGGCACTGCTCGCGGGCGTGCCGCTGCCGGCCAAGGCCAACCTGCTCACCCGCTGGGAGCGCAAGGCCGACCGGCAGGCCGGCTACGTCCGCCTGCCCTCGCCGCTCGCCGGATCCGTCCTCGCCCAGGCCTCCCGCACCTCCGCCCCCCTCTCTCTCGGGAGCGCCGCCCGATGACCGAGATCGTCCGCCGGCACGTCGCCGCCCTCGCACCCGACGCCCTGCCCGCCTACGTCTACGACCTGGCGGCGCTGCGCGCGCACGCCGCCGCCGTCCGGGCCGCGCTGCCCGCGCGGGTCGAGCTGTACTACGCCGCCAAGGCCAACCCCGAGGCGCCGCTGCTGGCCGCGCTGCGCGACGCGGTCGACGGCTACGAGGTCTCCAGCGGAGGCGAGTTGGCGCACGTGCGGGCGGCCGTGCCGGACGCGCCGCTGGCCTTTGGCGGCCCCGGCAAGACGCCCGCCGAGATCGCCGCCGCCGTGGACGCCGGGGTGCACCGCTGGCACATCGAGAGCGAGCAGGAACTGCACCGGCTCGACGCCGTCCTCGCGGACCGGCCGGGCACGGTGGTCGACGTGCTGCTACGGGTCAACCTGCCGGTCGCCACCGGTGCGCTCGACGCGGTGGCACTCGCGATGGGCGGGCGGCCGACGCCGTTCGGGCTCGACCCGGACCGCGCCGAGGAGTGCGTGCGCCGGCTCACCGGCGACGGCCCCGGCCCGCTCGGACGGCAACTGCGCCTGCGCGGCGTGCACGCCCATCTGGCCAGCGGGCTCGCGGCGGCGGAGCAACTGGCCGTCGCCGAGCAGATCGTGGCCTGGTCGGCCGCGCTGGCCGAGCGGCACGGCTTCCCGCTGGCGGAGGTCAACGTCGGCGGCGGGATGGCCGTGGACTACGAGGACCCGGCGAACCACTTCGACTGGACGGCCTTCGGCGAGGGGCTGGCCAAGCTGCTGGACGCCCACCCCGGCCTGACCCTGCGGATCGAACCCGGCCGGGCCCTGACCGCCCACTGCGGCTGGTACGCGACCGAGGTGCTGGATGTGAAGCAGAGCCACGGCGAGGACTTCGCGGTGGTCCGTGGCGGCACCCACCACCTGCGCACCCCCGCCACCCGGGGGCACTCCCAGCCCTTCGAGGTGCTCCCGGTCGACGCCTGGCCGCATCCGTGGCCGCGCCCCGCCGTCGCCACCGGCCGCGCCACCCTGGCCGGCCAGCTCTGCACCCCGAAGGACGTCCTCGCCCGGGCCGCCTCCGACGCTGACGGCCTGCGGGCGGCCGACCGCGTGCTGTTCGCGATGGCGGGCGCGTACGCCTGGAACATCTCGCACCACGAGTTCCTTATGCACCCGCGCCCGGGGTTCCACTACCTGGGCGGCTGAGGGCACCCCGGATGACGGTCGACAGGTAACAGATAACAGCTGACAGATAACAGATTTCGAAATCTGTTATCTGTCAGCTGTTATCTGTTCTCCGCCTCCTGTTCGCGCCCCGCCGCCCGCCCGTCCACGCGCCGGACCCCACCCGTGGGCCCCGCCCGCCCCAGGGGTCGCCGCAGGTCACCTCCGCACACTCGTGCGACAGTGGTAGGCAGCGAAGGGAGCGCGAACGTGCTGATGGACAAGGTCGCGGAGATACTCGCCGAGGCGTCGGCCGAGGTGGTGGAGCCGCGCTTCCGTGCGCTGGCCGCCGGCGAGGTGATGGAGAAGGCGCCCGGCGAGATCGTGACGGTCGCCGACCGCGAGGCCGAGGCGATCATCGCCCGCCGCCTGCGCGAGCTGCTGCCCATCCCCGTGGTCGGCGAGGAGGCCGTCTCCGCCGACCCCGAACTCGCCCAGGCCCTCCACGACGAGCCCGCCGCCTGGCTGGTCGACCCGGTCGACGGCACCTCCAACTTCGTCGCCGGCCGCCCCGAGTACGCCGTGATGTGCTCGCTCGTCCGCGGCGGGGAGACCGTCGCCTCCTGGATCTGGCAGCCCGCCACCGCCACCGCCTACTGTGCCGAACTGGGCTCCGGGGCCTGGCGCGACGGCGTACGCCTGACCCGGCCGCCGGCACCGCGCGACGCCGCGAAGCTGCGCGGATCCGTGAAGAGCCGCTACCTCGACCCGGAACACCGCCGGCGCCTACAGGCCAACGAGTCGGCCTTCGGCGAGGTCTCCCCCGGCCGGCACGCGGCCGGAATCGAGTACCCGGACGTCGTCGAGGGCCGCTTCGACTTCCTCCTCTACTGGCGCACCCTCCCCTGGGACCACGCCCCCGGCTCCCTGCTCGTCACCGAGGCCGGCGGCGTGTCCGCCCGGCTGGACGGCACCCCCTACCGCCCCGAGGCCCCCGGCTGCGAGAACGGCCTGCTGGTCGCCGCCGACCCGGAGACCTGGGAGCTCACCCGCACCCTCCTCCTGAGCGACTGACGGACCGCCACCGCCACCACGGTCATCCGGTCGCGGTCACGAATCGGCGCCCTGGTCCTCGGTCTCGAACGGGGCCTGCCCGGGCGCCGGGCGGCCGACGACAACCGACTCCCCGGCGATGACCGATCCCCCGCAGCACGCGCCTAGCCGGCCCGGTCCCCCTCGGCCTTCCGCCCGGCGCCCACCACCTCGCGCAGCAGTGCACGGACCTCCCCCGCCGTGGCGTGCGGGTTGAGCAGGGTGAGCTTGAGCCGCACCCGGCCGGGCCCCTCGCCCGGAAGTTCGGTCCGCCCGACCACCGCCCGCCCGGTGCGCAGCAGCAACCGGCGCAGGCTGCCGTTGAGTTCGTCGACGGCGGCCTCGTCGGTCAGGCCCGGCGGCCGGTAGCGGAACAGCAGGACGGTCAGCGCGGGTTCGGCGTGGAGTTCGAGCGACGGTTCGGCGCGGACGGCCTCGGCAGCGGACCGGGCGAGTTCGTGGCAGGCGTCGACGAGCCGGCCGAGCCCGTCGCGACCGAGGGTGCGCAAGGTGACGGCGAGCTTGAAGGCGTCGGCCCGCCGGGTGGTGCGCAGAGAGCGGCCGAGCAGGCTGGGGTAGCCGGCCTGCTCGTCGTCGACGGGGTTGAGGTACTCGGCGCGGCGGGCGAGCGAGACGTAGGTCTCGGTGCGGCGGACCAGGAAGACGCCGGCGGCGGCGGGCTGCCAGCCGAGTTTGTGCCAGTCGAGGGAGACGGAGTCGGCGCGGTCGATGCCGTCGAGGAGCGGGGCGAGCCGGTCGGAGAGCAGCGCGCCGCCGCCGTACGCGGCGTCGACGTGCAGCCAGGCGCCGTAGCGGCCGGCCAGGTCGGCGGCGACGTGCAGCGGGTCGATGCCGCCGGTGTCGGTGGTACCGGCGGTGGCGACGATGGCGATCGGGGTGCGTCCGGCCCAGCTGGCCTCGGCCAGGGTCCGCTCCAACTCCTTTGGTTCCATCCGGAGTTGCCGGTCGACGGGGACGGTGGTGACGGCGCGCTCGCCGAGCCCGAGCAGGGCGGCGGCGCGCTGGACGGAGAAGTGCGCGGCCTCGGAGGCGACGATGCACGGCCGGACGCCGGCCGGGATGCCGTCCAACTCGACGATGCCGTCCAGCTTCTGGTCCCGTGCCAGCATCAGGCCCATGAGGTTGGACTCGGTGCCGCCGGAGGTGAGGACGCCGGCAGCGCGGGCCGGGTCGTAGCCGACCAGGGCGGCGAGTTCGGCGAGGAGGGCGGTCTCCAGGGCGGTGGCGGCGGGGGCCTGGTCCCAGGAGTCCTGGGAGGGGTTGAGGGCACTGACCGCGAGGTCGGCGGCGGCGGCCACGGCGAGCGGCGGGCAGTGCAGGTGGGCGGCGCAGGCCGGGTCGGCGGGGTCGGCGGCGCCGTAGGCGAGGAGTTCGGTGAGGCGGGCGAGCGCGCCGGGCCCGTGGGCGCCGGCCAGGCCGTCGGCGACCAGCGCGCCGAGCTCGGCCGGACTGCCTGCGGGCAGCGGCCCGCCGCGCAGGGCGATGCCGTGGTCGAGCGCGTCGAGGACGGTGGCCAGCAGCGGCCCGAGCGCGCCGGGCCCGCCGACGCCGCCCGCGAGGGCGTCCAACGGGACGGGCCCGCCGGGCAGTCCGGCGGCGGCGCCGGAACCACCCCCGGCCCCGGCCCCGCCCGCGGCCCCGGAGTCACCACCGGCCCCTGATCGGGCGCCCGAACCTCCTCCCGAGCCTTCCCCTGAACCGCCACCGCCCCCTCGCCCCGCGCTCATTCGGCGCCCCGGGCCGCGGGAGCCACAGGGCTCGCCACAGGGCTCGCCGCTGCGGCGGAATCGACGGCCGCCGCAGCCGCGATCGCGTCGGCGAGCCGGTCGAGCACCGCAGCGACCTGCTCGTCGGTGATGGTGAGCGGCGGCAGCAGTCGCAGCACCGCGTCGTGGCGCCCGCCGAGTTCGACGATCAGCCCGCGCGCCAGGCAAGCCTCACGGACCCGGCGGGCGAGCCCCGGGTCGGCCGGCCGGGCCCCGCAGGCGTCCGGTTCGGCGGCGGGGTCGACGAGTTCGACGCCGAGCATCAGGCCGCGCCCGCGCACGTCGCCGATCACCGGCAGTTCGGCGGCGAGCCCGCGCAGCCGGGCGGTCATCCGCTCGCCGACGACGGCGGCGCGCTCGGCCAGCCCGTGGGCGGCGACGTAGCGCAGGGTGGCGGCGCCGGCGGCCATGGCGAGGGTGTTGCCGCGGAAGGTTCCGGTGTGGGCGCCGGGGCGCCAGCCGTCGTAGTCCTCCCGGTAGACGACGACGGCGAGCGGCAGGCTGCCGCCGATGGCCTTGGAGAGCACCATGGCGTCCGGGACGATGCCGCTGTGTTCGACGGCCCACATCGCCCCGGTGCGCCCGACGCCGGTCTGCACCTCGTCGACGATCAGCGGGATGCCGCGTTCGGCGGTGATCCGGCGCATCTCGCGCAGCCAGCCGTCGGGCGCGGGGACGACGCCGCCCTCGCCCTGGACGGCTTCCAGGATCATCGCGGCGGGCGGGACGACCCCGCCCGAGGGGTCGTCGAGCAGCCGTTCGACGTAGGTCGCGGCGAGGTCGGCGCCGGCCTCGCCGCCGACGCCGAACGGGCAGCGGTAGCCGTACGGGTAGGGCAGCCGGACGACCTCGCCGCCGCTCGGCAGCGGTTCCTTGACGGCGACGTTGCCGGTGAGCGCGAGGGCTCCGGCGGTCATGCCGTGGTAGGCACCGGTGAAAGCGAGCGCGCCGGACCTGCCGGTGGCGGTCTGCATCAGTTTGAGCGCGGCCTCGACGGCGTCGGTGCCGGCGGGCCCGCAGAAGTGGATCCGGGCGCCGGCGGCGAAGTCGGCGGGCAGGCTCTCGAAGAGGGCGCTGGTGAAGTCGTCCTTCTCGGCGGTGGCGAGGTCGAGCAGGTGCAGCGGGGCGCCGCTGTCGAGGGTGCGGCGGATCGCTTCCAGCACCACAGGGTGGTTGTGCCCGAGGGCGAGCGTCCCGGCGCCGGAGAGGCAGTCCAGGTAGCGCCGCCCGTCGGCGCCCTCGACGGTCATGCCGTGGGCCCGCACCGGGACGATCGGGAAGGACCGGGCGTACGTACGGGCGGCGGACTCGCGTACGCGCTGGCGACGCAGGATGGCCTCGCCGGAGGCCGGGGCACCGGCGGCTGCAGCGACACCAGCGGCTTCGACAGCTCCGGCGGCTCCGGCGGCTCCGACATCTCCGGAGGAGGAGGCCGGGGCCTGGGCGGGAACGGCGGCGAGCGACAAGGCAAACCCCCAGAAGAAGTTAGGTAAGCCTAACTTTACTGCCCCTGGCCTGGCGGGATACCCCAGGGGCCCCCAGAACCACCCGAGTGAGTGAACCGCCCCCGGTCCTTCCAACGAGCGACCGGCGAAAAGGTCACGGCCCTCACCCCCGCCGACCCGGAGCCGCCCCACCGCCCTTCCACCGGTAGCAGAGCTCCGGCCGCCCCACGCTCCCGTACTGCGGCTCCCGCACCGCCCGCCCGGTGTCGACGAGGTGTTCGAGGTAGCGGCGCGCGGTGATCCGCGAGACCCCGGCGGCGGCGCCCGCGGCGGCGGCGGACAGGCCCGTCGCCGTCTCGCGCAGCACGGAGGCGACGGCGTCCAGGGTGGGCGCACTCAGGCCCTTGGGGAGGCTGCTGCGCTCGGGCGTGCGGAGCAGGGCGAACGCCTGGTCGACCTCGTCCTGCCCGGTCGCCTCGCCGGTGCGCCCGAGGCTGTCGCGGTAGCGGGCGTAGCGCTCCAGGCGATCGTGCAGGGCGGCGGCGCTGAACGGTTTCAGCAGGTACTGGACCACGCCCGCCGACACGGCCTGCCGCACCATCGCCAGGTCTCGGGCCGAGGTCACCGCGATGACGTCGGTGGTGTGGCCGGCGGCGCGCAGCGAGCGGCAGAGCTGGAGGCCGTGGCCGTCCGGCAGGTAGAGGTCGAGCAGGGTCAGGTCGACGGGCCTCCCGGCAGCGCGGGCGCGGTCCAGGAAGCGCAGCGCGTCGGCGCAGCTGTGCACCGTCCCGGCGGCGTGGAAGCCGGGTTCGCGCTCGACGTAGAGGGTGTGCGCGGCGGCGGCCACGGGGTCGTCCTCGACGACCAGCACGGAGATCCCCGGAGCGGCGGTCGCCTCGGTCATCGCGACGCCCCTTCCCGCCGGCCCGGTTGCCCCGGTTGCCCTGCCTGGCCAAGTCGCTCCGGCCGCCCCGGTTGCCGCTCACCGGGTCGTGCCGGCAGCCCGGCGAGCGGCAGCCGGACGGTGAGCACCGCACCCCGGTCACGCCCGACCGCGACGCTGCCGCCGTTGCGCCGGGCGGCCTGGGCCACCAGCGCCAGCCCGAGACCATGCCCGCGCCCGTCCTGCTTGGTGCTCCAGCCGCGCCGGAACACGTCCTCGACGGCGGCCGGGTCGATCCCCGCCCCGGTGTCGGCGACGCGCAGCAGCAGGCAACCGCCCCCACCCGGAGCCACGTCGCCGCCCGCCACACCACCGCCCGCCGAACCACCATCGCCCGAACCACCATCGCCCGAACCACCATCGTCCGCACCGCCACCACCCGCGTCGATTCGCACGGTGACGGTGACCTCCGGCGCCACCGTGCTCTGCGCGGCTCCGGCGATGGCGGCGTCCACGGCGTTGTCGATCAGGTTGCCGAGGACGGTGATCAGGTCCCGCGAGGAGAGCCCGGGCGGCAGCAGCCCGTCGTCGATCCGACTGTCGTCGGTGAGGGTCAACTCCACTCCCCGCTCGGCCGCTTGGGCCGCCTTGCCGAGCAGCAACGCGGCCAGCACCGGTTCGCCGACCGCCGCGACCACCCGGTCGGTGAGCTGCTGGGCGAGCGCGAGCTCGGCGGTGGCGAACTCCACCGCCTGTTCGTGGCGGCCGAGTTCGATCAGGGAGACGACGGCGTGCAGCCGGTTGGCCGCCTCGTGCGCCTGCGCCCCCAGGGCCTCGGTGAAGCCCCGTACGGAGTCCAACTCTCCACTGAGCGACTGGAGTTCGGTGTGGTCGCGCAGGGTGACGACCAGGCCGAGGCCGGTGCCGATGGTGGAGGTGTTGAGCACCACCACCCGCTCGGCGGTCAGGTGCACCTCGTCCCGGACCGGCTCGTCGCCGAGCACGGCCGCGACCAGCGCCCGCGGCAGCCCCAGCTCCACGATCAGGCGACCCTCCAAGTTTCCTTCCAGTCCGAGCAGTTCGCGGGCTGCGTCGTTGCAGAGCACCACCCGGTGCGCGCGGTCCAGCAGGACCAGCCCCTCGCGCACCGAGCGCAGGGTCGCCTGGTGGTATTCGTAGAGGTGGCTGAGTTCGGCCGGCCCCATGCCGTGGGTGTGCCGCCGCAGCCGGGAGTTGGCGAGGTAGGTGCCCACGCCGCCGACCCCGAGCGCGGCCACCGCCACCCCGACCAGGGCGAGCAGCGGGCCGCTCAACTGCGCGGAGATGGACTCCACCGTGAGGCCCGCGCTGACCAGCGCGATCACCTGGTGCCGGTCGTCCAGCACCGGCGTGACCACCCGCACGGACGGTCCGAGCGTGCCGGTGTAGGTCTCGCTGCGGGTCTCCCCCGCGAGTGCCCAGTCGATGTGCCCGAGAAAGCGCTTGCCGATCTGCTCGGGCAGCGGGTGGGTCCAGCGCACGCCCTCGGTGTCCATGACGGTGATGAAGGAGACGCCGGTGTCCACCCGCACCTGCTCGACGTACGGCTGGAGCACCGCGGTCGGGTCCGGCGCGGTGACGGCGGCCCGCACGGACGGCGAGTCGGCGACGGCGTGGGCGACGGCGGTGACCTGGCGGCGGGCCGCGTCCTCGGCCCGGTCGGCGGTGAAGAGGTACGCGAGCACCGCGCCGCCCGCCACCACGGCGGCGACGATGACCACCTGAACGACGAAGAGCTGCCCGGCCAAGCTGCGGACCAGCCCGCGGGGTGCCGGGAGCCGTCGGCGCGGGGGCGTGGGGGCGGTGCGCACGGACATGCCTGCCAGTGTGCACCACGCCCCCGGGGTCCCCCAGGGGCCCGCGATCGGTCGGCGGCCTGTCGACTGCCCGTCGACGAACGTCCCGCAGCCCAGTCGCACCCCCGCGGCCCAGCTGCGCCCGGCCGTGAACTCTATGAACGCAAACGTGACCTCCGTCACGCCCAGGCCCGATAGTCAGAGCGGCCCACCACCCGGGGCCGCCAGGACCGCACGGCGAAGGAGCCGCAGATGTCGATCGTTGGAGCCGCACCGGCGGGGGGATCCAGACGCAGGGACCGGACCCACTACCTCTACCTCTCCGTCATCGCCGCCGTGGTCGCGGGCATCGTGGTCGGGCTGGCCGCCCCCGGCTTCGCCGTGGAGTTGAAGCCGGTCGGCACCGGCTTCGTCAACCTGATCAAGATGATGATCAGCCCGGTGATCTTCTGCACCATCGTGCTGGGCATCGGCTCGGTGACCAAGGCCGCCAAGGTCGGCAAGGTCGGCGGCCTCGCCCTCGGCTACTTCCTCGTCATGTCGACCGTCGCGCTGGCCATCGGTCTGGCCGTCGGCAACCTGCTGGAGCCCGGCGGCGGCCTGCACCTGACCGCCGCGCTCGCGAAGTCCGGCCACGCCCAGGCCGTCGCCGGCGGCGCCCAGTCGACGACCGACTTCCTGCTCGGGATGATCCCCACCACCACGTTCTCGGCCCTCACCGAGGGCAAGGTACTGCAGACCCTGCTGGTCGCACTGCTCGCCGGCTTCGCCCTCCAGGCGATGGGCCCGGCCGGTGCCCCGGTGCTGCGCGGGATCGAACACGTGCAGCGACTGGTCTTCCGGGTCATGTCGATGATCATGTGGGTCGCGCCGATCGGCGCCTTCGGGGCGATGGCCGCCGTCGTCGGAGCGACCGGCACGGCCGCGCTGAAGAGCCTCGCGGTCATCATGATCGGCTTCTACGCGACCTGCGTGCTGTTCGTCGTCGTCGTCCTGGGCGCGCTGCTGCGACTGGTCGCCGGGGTCAACGTGTTCGCGCTGCTGCGCTACCTGGGCCGCGAGTTCCTGCTGATCCTCTCCACCTCCTCCTCCGAGAGCGCGCTGCCCCGCCTGATCGCCAAGATGGAGCACCTCGGCGTGAGCCGCCCGGTCGTCGGCATCACCGTGCCGACCGGCTACAGCTTCAACCTCGACGGCACCGCGATCTACCTCACTATGTCGTCGATCTTCATCTCCGAGGCGATGGACAAGCCGATGTCGATCGGCGAGCAGCTCTCGCTGCTGGTGTTCATGGTGATCGCGAGCAAGGGCGCGGCCGGGGTCACCGGCGCCGGGCTGGCCACCCTGGCCGGCGGACTGCAGTCGCACAAGCCCGCCCTGGTGGACGGGGTCGGCCTGATCGTCGGCATCGACCGCTTCATGTCCGAGGCCCGCGCGCTCACCAACTTCGCGGGCAACGCCGTCGCCACCGTCCTGATCGGGCACTGGACCGGCGAACTCGACGCGGACCGCGCCCAGCGGGTGCTGGCCGGCGAGGAGCCGTTCGACGAGCGGACCCTGGTCGACACGCACGGCGGGCCGATCGCGGCCCCCGAGGCCGTCCCGGCGGCTCCGGAAGCCGACCCCGTCCGGAGCGGCACGGCCGCGGCCGCCTGAGCGGCCCCCTCATACGCCCCCGGTCCGGCGCCACCACCCCCCCCCGGAAACGCGCCCGCCCGGGGGGTGCGCCAGGGCCGCGGG
>NZ_JBHWIO010000028.1:0-19054 GCF_042732075.1 Kitasatospora sp. NPDC059812 | reverse complement strand
CCGTCTCTGCGCCCCCCGCCCCCCCCCCCCCTTCCCCACACAAACAACCCCCCCCCCACCACCACCCACCCCCCCCCCAACCCGCCCCCCCCCCGGGGGGTTCCGCATGTCCGGCGGGCCTTCGCCACAGGCCCTCACCGGTTCTCGCGGGTCCTCGCAGGTCCTCGCAGGTCCTCGCAGGTCCTCACCTCGCAGGTCCTCACCTCGCAGGTCCTGACGGAGTCTCGCAGGCCCTCTCAGGTCCTCTCAGGTCCTCACAGGTCCTCGGAGCCGCTCACCGCCCAGGCCAGGCCACAGGCCGGGTCCTCCAGCGCGACGTGCAGATGGCGCAGCCCGGCGGCCGGCTCGTGCCAGATGAAGCAGCGCATCCGGGCCACCAGCGCGTCGACCTCCGCCCGGTCCGGCCCGTCCGTACCCTCCGCGCCGGCCATCGCGACCAGCGCCCGCCAGAGCGCCAGCCGTCCGTGCGCCGAGCCCCGCCCGCGGTCCACGACTGCGGCCTGCACGAGCGCCGGGTAGACCAGCGCGAACGGCAGGTACCCGCCGGTGACGCGGGAACTACGGGCCAGTTGGGCGGCCGCCTGCGGCGCCGGGCCCCGGACGCAGACCACCTCCGCCCAGTCCGCCAGCGCGGCCAGCGCCCGGGTCGCCCGCTGCCCGCCCAGCCGTACGCCCGGCGCGGGCAGCACCACCTCGCCCAGACCCTCCCGGCTGGCCGGCAGGGTCAGCAGCGCACTGCGCGCGCCCCCGCAGGGCAGGTACTGGCGCACCCGAGCCCCCTCGTCCCATCCGGCCGTCTCCCAGGGCGCCAGCAGCAGCGGCATGCCCTCCGGGTCGGGTTCGGCCCCGTACGAGAGGTCCTCGCCGAGCAGCACCCTGGTCTGCGCGACCAGTCGGCGCACCGGGGCCGGGACGAGCAGCGGAGCCAGCCGCAGCCAGGAATGCCGAGTCGCCAGCACCTCCCAGAGCGGACCGGCGTCATGGTCGGCGACCCCCGCGACCGTGCCCGGGCCGCCGTCCCGGTCGAACAGCCGGACGGACAGCTCCGGCGGCGCCGAGTAGGCGATCAGGTGGCCGAGCGGCGCGGTCAGCGCCGCCGCGGGCTCCTCCCCGGCGCGCTCCACGGCTGCCGCCCGGCCCTGCCGGTAGGCGGTCAGCAGTTCGGGCCAGCGGCCGTCGTCAGCCAGGGCGCGGAGGCGGTGGTCCTCGTACGTGATCACGATTTTCAGCGTACGGGCCGGGGTGGCGCATCAGCTGACTTAGCGTCAGCTCGGTGCGTCGGGAGCCGCTTCGGGAGCCGCCCCAGGGCCTGCGCCGGGCCCCTCATCGGACCCCGCGCCGGGCGCCGCTGCGGGGGTGGGCCCCGGCCGATCGCCCCGCTCGCCCTCCCGCTCATGTTCCCGCTCCCGCGCGAGGACGGCGCGCAGCTTCCCGTGGGCGCGGCGACGGGTGACGGCCAGCGTGCTGCGATGCAGGCCCAGCAGCTCGGCGGCCTCGTCGACGGTGTAGCCGTCGAGATCCACCAGCACCACCACCCGGGCCTGCTTCGAGGTCAGGCAGCCCAGCAGCCGGAGCACCTCCCAGCGCGCCTGCAGCTCGACCATCCCGCCCGACGGCGACTCGACCGGCGGCCGGTCCCGCTCCCGCTCGGCCGTCTCGGACGGATCGGGCAGCACGACCCTCCGCCGCTCCCGGCGCCACTGGTCGCGCAGGATGTTCGCCATCGTGGTGAACACGTAGGCGTAGGGCTGCGGATGACTCAGGAACCGCTCCGGCCTGCGGGCGATCCGCAGATACGCGTCATGCACCACGTCCCCGGCGGCGAGCCCGCCGGTGAGCGACACGGCCGCCCGGTGGAGCCTCGGCAGCATTTCCGTGAACACCCGGTTGAAATCGGCCGATTGACGATCGGCGGGCCTCGGACCGAAGTCCTTCCCGCCCCCGCTCCCGCGTCCGCCGCCACACCGACCGTCGCATTCCGCCATGCCGCTCTCCCCGGAAATCGGCACTCCGAAAGCCCAGTTGGGCAGGTCACGACCCATCGAAAAAGCCTGTGACACAGGTCACATCATAGGCCGTCGTCTCACTGTCCGCAGTCATTCGTGCGCAATACGTCATCAGCCGGACAGGAAGCCGGAATTCACTCACCCCGTGGATCCGGACGGCCGGGGACGCACCGCCCGATCTGTACCGTTGAGCGAGGAGAAACCGCCATGCGAGGTCGCATCGCCAGGAAGATCGCCACGTTCGGGATGGCCGCCGCAGCCGCCCTCGGCGTGCTCGGCACCACCGCCCTGCCCGCCGCCGCCGCGCCCACCGCCGCCGCCGCCGACCAGACCATCACCGCCGGCGCCATCGGGGCCTCGCCCGAGGTGGCCGCCGCCTCCTACCACTGCGTCATCACCGCAGACTACGGGTGGCGCTGGGTGGGCTACTGCAACGTCTACTCGGGCGAGCTGCGCACCATCACCTACTGCGCCAACGGCACGAGCACCACCGGCCTGTGGATCGGCGCCCGATCCCAGGCCTGGGACGTCTGGGGCAACTGCCCGGGCTCCAGCTGGACCAAGATCGTGTTCCAGAGCCGGGGCTGAGGCACCGACAGAACCGATGAGGGGCGCCGTCCCGCCGGGGCGGCGCCCCCGCTGCATGTCCGTACCCCGGCGGGCGCCGGCCGGTCGCATGCCCGGAGAGGCGGCGAACAGATGGCAACAAACAGATGACAGATAACAGATTTCATCTTCTGTTATCTGTCCGCTGAAATCTGAACGCTGCAGGCTGTCAGCCGTTACCCGGCGAGCCCCGCGGCTCCCCGCGCCGTCACCCGGATCCGCATCGGGCTCGCCGCGCGGAGCGTGATGCCCTGGGCGAGCGCCACCCGCTCGTCCACCGCCTCCATCTCGAAGTCCCGCAGCAGCACGCCCAGGCTCAGCACCGATTCCAGCATCGCGAAGTGCTGCCCGATGCACGCCCGCGGACCGCCGCCGAACGGGTACCAGGCGTAGCGGTGCCGCTCCTTCTCCTGTTCGGGCAGGAAGCGGTCGGGGTCGAAGCGTTCCGGGTCCGGCCAGTGCTCCGGGTGCCGGTGGGTGACCAGCGGCGAGACGACTACCTGGGCACCCGCCGGGATCACGTACCCGTCGATGACCGTCTCGGCGACCGCCCTCCGCCCGACCAGGGCCGCCGCCGGGTAGAGCCGCATCGACTCCTTCAGCACCCGGGTGATGTACGGCAGCGACTCCAGGTCCGCCGCGGTCGGCTCCCGGCCGGCCAGCACGGTCTCCGCCTCCTGCTGGGCGAGCTTGCGCTGCTCGGGGTGCGTGGCCAGCAGGTGCAGCGCGAAGGCCAGCGAGGTGGCCGTGGTCTCGTGCCCGGCGAGCAGGAACACCAGTACCTGGTCCCGGAGTTCGGCCGGGTCGAGTTGCTCCCCGTCCTCGCCGCGGGCCCGTCCGAGCAGTGTGAGCAGGTCGTCCGCGTCCTCGTCCAGGTCGCCGCGCGCGGCCCGCTCGGCGATGATCCGGTCGCAGACCGCGTACAGGGCGCGCTGGGCCTCGGCGCCGCGCCGGTTCGAGGGGGTCGGCCAGGTGCGCGGGATGCGAATCGCCGCGAAGCCCCGGTCCCAGACGTACTCACCGAGCACCGGGAAGCTGCGGTCCACCACCGCCACCGCCTCCTCGACGTCCGCGCCGAACAGGATCCGGGCGACGGCGCGCAGTGCGAACCGGGACATCTCCTCCGCCGCGTCCACAACCCCGCCCCCGCCCCCGACCGGGATCGCGTTCCACCGCTCGGTGAGCGCCCGCGCCTCCTGGGCGACGGCGCCCGCGTAGCCGTCCACCCGGCGGCGGGTGAACAGCGGCTGGACCAGCCGGCGCTGGCGCTGGTAGTCGCCGTCCTGGCTGGTCAGCAGTCCGTTGCCGACGCTGCTTCGCAGCTCGTCGTAGAAGGCGTTCTCCTTGCGGAAGTTGGCGGCCTCGCTGCCCAACACCTGCTGGACACCCTCCGGGGAGAACACCCCGTAGAACTCGACCCGCAGCCCGGGCGGCCCGACCCGGAACCGGACCACGTCCCCGTGGTCGCGGTGGGCGGCGAGGTAGGTGCGCAGCGGGCGGCGGGTGAGATCGAACAGCGACCCGACCAGGGGGTTTCCGGCCGGCCCGGGGATGAGGGCGGTGGCGGTGGTCATCGGCACTCCATTCTCCACAGGCGACCCATCAACGTAACTGACGAATCATCAGTCACGGAAGGCGCGAAGGCGCGCGCGAAGAAGCGAAAGCGCGCGGGAGCGCACGGGAGGGCGCGACGGGGCGGGACGGGGATCACTCGTACTCGGTGCCGCCCTTGCGCGTCAGGTAGGCGTCACCGACCACCTTGGCGATCGCCCGTCCGCCGACCACCAGGCTCCAGCGCTCCGTCACCGGCCGGACCACCACGCCTTCGCGCAGGTGGAGTTCACGCCCCGAGACGGTCTCCTCGCCCTGGGCGAAGGCCAGCACCGCCTCCGGGTCGAACGGCCCGCGCCACAGTTCAGGCACCAACGGCAGTTCGCCGTCGAGCAGTTCGGCGGCGGAGTACCACCTCAGCTGCCCGTCCACCAAAGCCGATACGTCGAACACGGCGTAGCCGGGCAGTTCGGCACGGCCGGAGGCGCCGTACGTCAGGTCCTGCACACCGGCCCCGAAGACCTCGCCGAAGACGCCGACCCGCTCGGCGCCGAGCCGCTCGGCGAGTCGGGCCGCCACGGCGGGGAGGTCGTACGCGCGCACGGCCCGCCAGTACAGGTTGCGCTCGTCCTCGACGAGTGAGAGCCCCTGCGCCCCGATGCCCTTGGACGACACCTGGACCTCGCCGGTGGCAGCGGTGTACGTCATCAGGCAGCAACTGCCGTGCAGCTTCTCGGTCAGCACCACGGGCTCGCCGGGCTCGAAGACGTCGGGGTAGCGCTTGAGGTTCTCGATGTCCACCCAGGGCAGCAGGTCGGGCGCGCTCAGCACGTCGCCGTTCATGGAGGTCGGTACCGGGGGCTGCCACTTGACGACTCCGAGCAGCTCGGCGAAGTCCTCGCCGCGCCCGGCGGCGTCCGCCAGGTCGGTACCGGCGAGCGCGGTCGGCAGGCAGACGATGCCCTGGGACAGCTCACCGCGCAGCCGGACGGCCCTCACCCGGTCGGACCTGCTGCCGGCCAGCTTGCCCGTCAGGCCCAGCTCATCGATCAACTCCGCCGGGAGGACCGACTGTTCGGGGATGTAGACGGCGTAGTCGCCGGTCCGGTACCTGCCCTTGGCGACCACCGCCCGGTAGAGGCCGACCTGCGCGAGCTCCAGCGCGTCGGCGTTCGGGTGCTCCAGGACGACCAGCTTCTCGACGGTGACGCGCAACGTGGACATGGACGGACCCCTCCTCCCCTCCTGGGCCGTTCGACCCGGGCGGTGTGTACGGACTGCTGTACGGGCCGCTGTGCGGACTGCTGTACGAATCGCCCCCACTCTGTCCGCCCGACCGCCCCCTGCGCGACGCAATTTCCCCGGCACCATGCTCACGTCGACCCTCACTCGGCCCCTCGCGCGGCCCCTCACACCGGCCGTCACGCCGACCCCCGCAGCACTCCCGCCCCGGCGCCGTCCCTACACGTTTGAGCCTTCACACAGCCGGGCGGAGACCCCCGCCACACCCCGCCTGTGCGAAGCGACAGAGGACTTATCACTCGCATTTGCGGCACTATGATCACCGTAATGGCCGCACCTGCGGCCTCACCCCGCGCCCCTTCCGGCGCGAGCCCTGGAGGGGAAGCCCCGATGAGCACCCGTACGACCACCCGCAGACTCGCCGTCGCCGCCGCGGCGGCCCTCGTCCTCAGCCTCGGGGCCACCGCCTGCGGCAGCGACGGCGGTGGCAAGTCCGGCGGCTCCTCGCCCGCTTCGACGCCGGGTTCCTCGGCCTCGTCGGCGGCCGGTGGCGGCACCGCCCCGAAGGCCACCGGCGACATCACCGTCTTCGCCGCCGCCTCGCTCAAGGAGACGTTCACCGACCTCGGCAAGAAGTTCGAGGCCGCGAACCCGGGTGCCAAGGTCAAGTTCAACTTCGGCGGCAGCTCCAGCCTCGCCACCAGCATCAACTCCGGCGCCCCGGCGGACGTGTTCGCCGCCGCCAGTCCGGCCACCATGAAGACCGTGACCGACGCGGGCGGCGCGAGCGGCGACCCGAAGACCTTCGTCAAGAACACGCTCACCATCGCCGTGCCCAAGGGCAACCCCAAGCACGTCGCGGGCCTGAACGACCTCACCGCCTCCGGCGTGAAGGTCGCGCTGTGCGCAAAGGAGGTGCCGTGCGGCGCCGCCGCCCTGACCGCGCTCAAGGCCGCCAACGTCAACCTCACCCCGGTCACCCTGGAGCAGGACGTCAAGGGCGCGCTGACCAAGGTCGAGCTCGGCGAGGTCGACGCCTCGCTCGTGTACAAGACCGACGTGAAGGCGGATGCCGGGAAGATCGACAGCGTGGACTTCCCCGAGGCCGACAAGGCCGTGAACGACTACCCGATCGCCGCCCTGGCCAAGGCCCCGAACAAGGACGGCGCCGCCGCCTTCGTCGCGTACATCCAGTCGCCCGAGGCCAAGCAGGTGCTCACCGCGGCGGGCTTCCAGGCGCCGTGAGCGACCGCACCACAAAGCGCACCAGCGACACCGGGCGCACCACCGAACGCACCGCCGACACCGGGCCCGGCATGGCAGCAACGGCGAAAGCCCTGCCACGCCGGCGCCGGCGCACCCACCGCGTCCCCGTCACGCTGCTGCTCCCGGCGCTACTCGGGCTGGCGTTCCTGATCCTGCCGCTGGTCGGCCTGCTCGTCCGGGCTCCTTGGAGCGGCCTGTCCGAGCAGCTCACCAGCGCCGCCGTCTGGGACGCCCTGCGCCTGTCGCTGATCTGCGCGACGGCGGCCACGGCGGTCTCGCTGGTCCTCGGCGTCCCACTGGCCTGGCTGCTCGCCCGCACCGAACTGCCGGGCCGACGGGTGATCCGGGCCCTGGTCACCCTGCCGCTGGTGCTGCCGCCGGTGGTCGGCGGCGTGGCACTGCTGCTGGTCCTCGGGCGGCGCGGCATCGTCGGTTCCTGGCTGGACTCGGCCTTCGGCATCACGCTGCCGTTCACCACGACCGGGGTGGTGATCGCCGAGGCGTTCGTGGCGATGCCGTTCCTGGTGATCAGCGTGGAGGGCGCGCTGCGCGCCGCCGACCCCCGCTACGAGGAGGCGGCCGCGACCTTGGGCGCCTCCCGGCTGACGGCGTTCCGCCGGGTGACCCTGCCGCTGATCGCCCCGGGGATCGCCGCCGGGGCGGTCCTCGCCTGGGCCCGGGCGCTCGGCGAGTTCGGCGCCACGATCACCTTCGCGGGCAACTTCCCGGGCCGCACCCAGACCATGCCACTGGCCGTCTACCTCGCCATGGAATCGGACCCCGAGGCGGCGATCGCGCTGTCGCTGGTCCTGCTGGTGGTCTCCGTCGCGGTCCTGGTCGGCCTGCGCGACCGCTGGATGTCGACCCCGTGACGGCCCTGCGAGCCCCGGGCCGGAACCCGGCCACCGCTGCCCCGACCCCCTGGACGCCGCCCCGATGAGCACCTCCTCGACCGACCCCGCTGACCCCGCTGACCCCGCTGCCCCCACCGCCACCGCCGCGGCTGCGCCTGCACCCGCCCTCGACGCCCGGCTGCGGGTGGAGCGCGCCGCGTTCACCCTCGACCTCGCCCTCACCGCCGCCCCCGGCGAGGTGGTCGCGCTGCTCGGCCCGAACGGCGCCGGCAAGTCCACCGCCCTGCGCGCCCTCGCCGGGCTGCTCCCGCTCACCGGCGGCCACCTGCGCCTGGACGGACGTCTGTTGGAGGCGCCCGGGCAGCGCGTGCACACCCCCGCCGAGGAACGTCCCGTCGGCGTGGTGTTCCAGGACTACCTGCTCTTCCCGCACCTCAGCGCGCTCGACAACGTCGCCTTCGGCCCGCGCTGCCAGGGCCGCCCCAAGCGTGCCGCCCGGGCCGAGGCGGCCGGCTGGCTGGAGCGGATGGGCCTGGCCGACCACGCCTCCGTACGCCCCGGCAGCCTCTCCGGCGGCCAGGCCCAGCGGGTGGCGCTGGCCCGGGCGCTGGCCGTCCGCCCCCGGCTGCTGCTGCTGGACGAGCCACTGGCCGCCCTGGACGCCCGCACCCGGCTCGACGTGCGCGCCCAACTGCGGCGCCATCTTGCCGAGTTCGAGGCCGTGGCGGTGCTGGTGACGCACGACCCGCTGGACGCGATGGTGCTCGCCGACCGGCTGGTGGTGATCGAGGGCGGGCACGAGGTGCAGTCCGGCAGCCCGGCGGAGGTCGCCCGGCGGCCGCGCACCGACTACATCGCGCGCCTGGTCGGACTGAACCTGTACCAGGGCGTGGCCGAGGGCCACCAGGTCACGCTCACGGCCGGCACGGTCCTGGCCACCACCGAGGAGCTGTCCGGCCCGGCCTTCGTCGCCTTCCCGCCGTCCGCCGTGACCCTGCACCGCGAACGGCCCCAGTCCAGCGCGCGCAACGTGTGGAAGGCCGAGGTCACCGGCCTGGACCTGCACGGCGACCAGGTACGCGCCGACCTCGCGGGCGAACTGCCGATGGCCGCCGACCTCACCCCGGCCGCCGTCGCCGAGCTGGGGCTGGCGCCCGGATCCGAGGTCTGGGCCTCCGTCAAGGCCACCCAGACCCACGCCTACCCGGCCTGACCCCGACAGCGCCGGGCCGCCCGCGTCCCCGCCGAGCTCCTGCCCGCTACGCCGCTCAGGCCCGGTACGCCACTCCTGCCCGCCGCGCTGTGCGCTACTCCGACGGCTCGACGAAGCCCGACTCGTACGCGGCGATCACCGCCTGGGTGCGGTCCCGCGCCCCGAGCTTCGCCAGCACACTGCTGACGTGGGTCTTCACCGTCTGCACGCCGAGGAACAGCAGCTCGGCGATCTCCCCGTTGCTGAGGCCGCGCGCGACCAGCCGCAGCACCTGCGCCTCGCGCTCGGTCAGCGCCGCCCGCTCCATGGTCGCGCGGGCGGCGGGATTGCCGTGGCCGGCCGCGAGGCGGCGGATCGCGGCCGGGAACAGCAGCGACCCGCCCGCCGCCACCAGCCGTACCGCGTGCGCGATCTCGGCCGCCCGGGAGCGCTTCAGCAGGAAGCCGTCGGCGCCCGCGCGCAGCGCCTGGTAGACGTAGTCGTCGCTCTCGAAGGTGGTGACGACCAGGATCTTCGGCGGCTGCTCCCCCGGCGCGCCGGGGCGCAGGAGCTCGCGGGTCGCCTCCAGGCCGTCCAGCACCGGCATCCGGACGTCCATCAGGACGACGTGCGGGCGCAGCGTGCGGGCCAGCGCCACCGCGTCGGCGCCGTCGGCGGCCTCACCGACCACCCGCAGGTCCCCCTGCGCCTCCAGGACGGCCCGCATCCCGGCCCGGACCAGTTCCTCGTCGTCGGCGAGCAGGATGTCGATCATCCCGGCGGCGCCCCTCGCCGGTCCGTCGCCCACAGGATCGTTCGTCACGAGCCCAAGCGTAGGGGCAGCCGGACGGCGAGCACCCACTCCCCGCCCCCGTCGCCCGACACCCCGGCGGTGGCCTCCCCGCCGAGCAGCGTGGCGCGTTCCCGGATGCCGCGCAGCCCCTTGCCGCCCTTGCCGCCCTTGCCCACCGCGCCGCCCGCCAGGCGCGCCGGGGCTCCGCCGACCGCCGAGCGATTGGCGCAGCGCAGCTCCAACTGCCCTCCCTGAACGGCGATCCGGACACTGACCGGCTCGCCGGGCGCGTACTTGAGCGCGTTGGTGACACCCTCCTGGACGATCCGGTAGGACTCGCGGGAGAGCACCCCGGGCAGCGCCCCCGCCGACACCTCGATCCGCGCCTCGACCGGGCTCCCGGCCGACCGGGCGGTGTCGAACAGTGCGGGCAGCTGGTCGACGCCGGGCTGTTCGGTGGCCGTTCCGCTGCCGGTCGCGCCCTCCGGCGTCTCGCGGAGCAGGACGAGGGTGCGTTCGAGGTCCTCCATGGCCCGGCGGCCGGTCTCCTCGATGACTTCGAGCGCCTTGGCGGTGAACACCTGGTCCCCGACCTCCCGTGCGGCACCCGCCTGAAGGACCGTCACCGTCAGTGCGTGGCCGATGGAATCGTGCAGCTCGCGGGCCAACCTGTTGCGTTCCAGGAGCCGTTCGGCCCGCAGCTCCGCCTCCGCCAGCCGCTCCGCCGGGGAAGGACCCAGCAGCCTTACGGCCATGGCGAGTTGGAGGCGACCGGCGGACACCACCAGCCAGCCGTAGCCGACCACCAGCACCGGGGCGAGCGGGAGGTACCAGAACGAGTCCGGTCCGGTCAGCAGGTCGTAGCCGCTGGTGAGGCCGAAGGCCGTCGCGAACCCCACCACCGAGCCGAGCACGACCCGCCCGATCAGCCAGCCGGCGGTGCGCCGCCGGTCCGCCCAGGTGCGGGAGGACTCGGCGGCGATGTCCTCCTCGCGGTCGGGCAGCAGCAGCAACCGCGCCTGCACCCCCTCGGCGCGCCGCGTCGCGGGGACGAGGGCGACCAGGGCGAGCAGGGTGACGTCCACCGCGGCGCTCGCGACCACGATCTCGCCAAGGCCCTTGTGGTACGTCCCCGGGTAGATCATCAGGATGACGCCCGCGAAGATCCACCCGACCAGCAGGTGCAGCAGGCGCGCGTACGTGGCGCCGGCCAGCAGCGGCGCGAGGATCCTGGGCATTCCACCATCCTGCCAGCTCAGCGGCCGGCCCTGGCTCCCCCGCGAGCCTGCCGCCGTCTCCCTCCCGGGAGGGAGACGGCTCCCGACCCCGGCGGGATCCGCCGGTACGGCCCGCTCCGGTCGAATGTGACCACCAGCCGGACGACCCGGCACCGGAGCACCGAGAGGGGAGCGGCCGTGATCGAGATCCAGGGCCTCACCAAGGAGTACGACGGTCGGCGCGTCGTCGACGACCTGTCCTTCGAGGTCCGGCCCGGCCTGGTGACGGGCTTCCTCGGCCCGAACGGCGCCGGTAAGAGCACCACCATGCGCCTGATCCTCGGCCTGGACCGCCCCACCGCCGGAAGCGCCCTGGTCGGCGGCCGCCGGTACGCCGAACTCGCCCAGCCGCTGCGGCAGGTGGGCGCCCTGCTGGACGCCCACGCCCTGCACGGCGGCCGCACCGCCGCCGGCCACCTGCGCTGGCTCGCGGCGAGCAACGGCCTGGCGCCGCGCCGGGTGGACGAGGTGCTCGCCCAGGTCGGCCTGACCGACGCCGCCGGACGGCGGATCCGCGGCTTCTCCCTCGGCATGCGCCAGCGCCTCGGGGTGGCCGCCGCGCTGCTCGGCGACCCGCCGGTGCTTCTGCTGGACGAACCGGTCAACGGTCTCGACCCGGAGGGCATCCGCTGGATCCGCACCCTGTTGCGCGAACTGGCCGCCGAGGGCAGGTCGGTGCTGGTGTCGTCCCACCTGATGACCGAAATGGCGCTCACCGCCGACCACTTGGTGGTCATCGGCCGTGGCCGGCTGCTCGCGGACGCCGCCACCGCCGAGTTCATCGACCAGCACGGCCGGACCAGGATCCGCGTCCGGGCCGTCAACTCGGCCAAACTCGCCGCCCTGTTCGGCGGCGACCTGCTCCAGCAGTCGGACGCCGCCGGCAACCTCGCCGCGACCGAGGCCGACGGCGGCGCCTGGGAGGTGACCGGCGCCGAACCCGAGCAGATCGCCGCGCTCGCCGCCGCACACGGCGTGGTCCTGTACGAGATCGCGGTCCAACAGGACTCGCTGGAGGAGGCGTTCATGCGGATGACCGCCGACAGCGTCGAGTACCGCGCCGAGGCCACCGCATGAACCCCGGCTCGACCCTCCGGTACCACCTGTGCGCCTTCAACGCCGAACGGATCAAGCTCACCACGCTCCACTCGCTCTGGATCACCCCGCTGCTCGCCTTCGCGCTCACCGTGGGCACCACCACGGCGATCGGTGCGGCCCTCGGCGGCTCGGAGCACAACCTCACCGACGACCCCGGCGTGGGCGTCTTCTACGGGCTCAACTTCGGCCAGGCCGCGCTGGTCTGCTTCGCGGTCCTGCTGATCGGCCAGGAGTTCAACACCCGCATGATCGACGTCTCGCTGACCGCCGTCCCCCGGCGCGGACGGCTGTACGGCGCCAAGCTCACGCTCGGCGCACTGGTCGGCCTCGGCGTCGGCGCGGCGGGCACGGCGGGCGCCTTCGCCGGGTACGCGGCCACCGTCCCCGGCGACTGGGACGGCCCCGCCTTCGTCCGCAGCGCCACCGCCGGCGCGCTCTACCCGGTGCTGCTGGTGGTGTTCTGCCTCGGGGCGACCGCGCTGCTCGGCAACCTCACCGCCGCCATGGGACTGCTGGTACCGGTCGTCTTCCTGCTCTCGCCGCTGCTCGGCGGCGTGGCCGGGGTGCGGCAGGTGGCCCAGTTCCTGCCCGACCGGGCCGGCCAGTACGCACTGCACTACGCCGACGACCCGCAGGTCTCGTACGGGCACTGGACCGGACTGCTGATCATGGCCCTGTGGGCCGGCGCCGCGGCCTACGGCGGCCTGCTCGCCCTGCGGCGCGCCAAGTGACCACGAACGAAGGGAAGATGACAATGAGCGCGGCCCACGCCCTGCGCGCCGAACGGATCAAGTTCACCACCCTGCCCTCCCAGTGGGCCGCCCCGCTGGTCGCCCTGGTCCTGACCGTCGGGGTCACCGCGGCCGTCAGCGCCGCCTCCGACCCCAAGACCGTGGCCCCCGACACGGACCCGGCCAACGGGATCTACTACGGGCTGCTCTTCGGGCACGTGGCCGTGGCCTGCCTCGGGATCCTGCTGATCGGGCAGGAGTTCAACACCCGCATGATCAGCACCTCGTTCATCGCCGTCCCCCGGCGCGCGCGGCTGTACGGCGCCAAGCTCACGCTCGGCGCCGGGCTGGGCCTGCTGCTCGGGCTGGCGTCGACGGCGGGCTCGTTCCTGGCCGTCGACGCCACCGTCGGACTGGACTGGTCGACCCCCGGCCTGGCCCGCAGCTTCGTGGCCGGCGTGCTCTACCACCCGCTGCTGGTACTGCTCTGCCTCGGACTGACCACGATGCTGGGCAACTTCAGCGCCGCGCTCGGCCTGCTCGGCCCGATGGTGTTCCTCGGCACCACCTGGCTGGCGGCCATCCCCGGCATCCGCGAGGCCGGCCAGTTCCTGCCCGACCGGGCCGGCCTGTACGCGACGCACACCCGGACCGAGGCCGGCATCCACTACGGCCACTGGACCGGACTGCTGATCATGGCCCTCTGGACGGCTGCTGCCGCCTACGGCGGGCTGCGGGCGATCCGGCGGCACCAGGCTTCCGGCGGGTAGCGCCCGACGGCGGGCGGCGGGCCGGTAACCGATGACAACAAACAGATGACAGCAAACAAGTAACAGCAAACAGATAACAGATTTCGAAATCTGTTATCTGTTATCTGTTCGCTGTCATCTGTCACCCGTCGCCCGTCACCCGAGCCAGCCGGGGCGGACCAGGCCGGATTCGTAGGCGAGGACGACCAGTTGGGCGCGGTCGCGGACGCCGAGCTTGACCATGGCGCGGCTGACATGCGTCTTGGCGGTCAGCGGGCTGACCACCAGGCGGCGGGCGATGTCCTCGTTGGAGAGCCCGAGCCCGACCAGGGCAAGCACCTCGCGTTCGCGTTCGGTGAGCATCTCAAGGCCGACCGCCCGCGGCTCCTTCGAGCGGGCGGCGAACTCTCCGATCAGGCGCCGGGTGACGCCCGGCGAGAGCAACGCGTCGCCTGCGGCAGCGACCCGGACCGCCCGGAGCAGTTCGGCCGGCTCGGCGTCCTTGACGAGGAACCCTGCCGCGCCGGACCGCAACGCCTCGAAGACGTACTCGTCGAGCTCGAAGGTGGTCAGTACGACCACCCGCACCCCGTCGAGTTCCGGGTCGGCCCCGATCCGCCGGGTGGCCTCCAGACCGTCGAGGCGGGGCATCCGGATGTCCATCAGCACCACGTCGGGACGCAGCTCGACGGCGAGGCACAGGGCTTGCTCGCCGTCGCCGGCCTCGCCGACCACCTCGACGTCGGGCTGGGCGTCGAGCAACGCCCGGAACCCGGCCCGGACCAGCATCTGGTCATCCACCAGCAGCACCCTGATCACCAGTCACCTCTCGTCAGGCGGGCCCGGACTCGGAAGCCCGCGTCGCACGGGCCCGCCTCCAGGGTGCCCCCGAAGGTGGCGACCCGCTCCCGCATCCCGATCAGTCCGGCTCCCGAGCCGCCCGCGTCGCCGCCGCCCACCGGGCCCGGGTCGTCGATCTGCACGGTGAGGCCGTCGGCCGTCCGGGAGAGCAGCACGGTGGCCGTCCGGGCCGCGGAGTGGCGGATCACATTGGTCAGGGCTTCCTGGACGATCCGGAAGGCGGCCCGCTGGACGGCGGTCGGCGCCTCGCCGGGGATGCCCTCGGAACGGACGCTGACGGTCAGGCCTGCCCGGCCGGCCTGGTCGACCAGTTCGTCCAGCCGGTCCAGGCCGGGGGCGGGGGTGCGCGGCGCGGTGGCCCCCGGTCCGCGCAGCGTGCCGAGGACCTGCCGGACCTCGCCCAGGGCCTCCTTGCTGGCGGCCTTGATCGTCGCCAGGGCGCTTCTGGCCTGTTCCGGGCGGGTGTCGATGAGTTCGAGCGCCACCCCGGCCTGGACGTGGATCAACGAGATGCTGTGCGCCAGGATGTCGTGCAGCTCGCGGGCCATCCGCAGCCGCTCCTCGTCGACGCGGCGCCGCTGTGCCTCCTCCGCGGCGGCTCCGGCGGCGGCGAACTGCTCGCGGCGGACCCGGGCCAGTTCCGCACCGGTCGCGATGAGCAGCAGCACCGCCGCGACGCCCAACTCCTGCCAGGCGTTGGCCTGCCAGCTCTTGGCCCGCAGCCAGTCGTACGGAATCGCGTAGCTCATCAGCAGCTGACCGACGTAGAAGGCGCCGCCGCAGGCCCAGGCCGCCCGCCGCTGCCCGCACTGGACCGCGACGAAGAACGCCACACCAAGGCTGACGAAGACCGGGCCGTACGGGTACCCGGCGAACAGGTAGCCGATGGTGACCGCTGTGGTGCCGACCATGACCGCCGCCGGGTGGCGGCGACGCAGCAGCAGCGCGGCGGGGCCGAGCAGGAGCAGCACGTAGCCGAGGGCGTCGAGCTGGACGCGGTCGGGCTGCCGCTGTCCTGCACCGACCGTGCCCGCCACTTGGAAGCAGGCGACGGCCAGCGACGAGAGCACGGGCAGGCTCGCCCGGCCGGATCGGTTCCACGGCGGCTTCCACGACGGGCGTAACTCGTTCATGCCGGAAGGCTAGTTCGGCGCGCCACACCCGGGCATCAGCTCGCGGGTGCGGGTGCAGCTACTCCCACCGTAGTACCCGACCGGCCCGTGGAGGGGGTGCCGCCGTCCCGACGCCACAGCGTCAGGCTCACCGCGACGAACCAGAGGAAGCCGACGTAACGTCCGACCGGGATCAGCAGCGTGGCCGGCTCGGCGACCAGCGAGAGCAGGGACAACATGCTCGCGGCGGACAGGGCCAGTCCGGACCAGGCCACCCAGGCGGGCAGCGCCCGGCTCACCAGCGCGGTGCGCGACACCTGCCACAGGACCACGCCGAGCGTGCCGATCGCGGGCGCAGCGCCGGTGATGAAGGCGAGGTCCATGAGGGCGCGGGACACCGGCAGGTCCGCGGCGGTGCCCAGCAGCGACAGGACCCAACCCACGCTCGCGGACAGCACCAGCAGGACCCCGGACGCACCGCCCGCCGCCCGGACCACACCCGCCCGCACCGGGGTGCCGTGGCGGCCCACGAACTCTGTGAGCCAGGGGACGAACGCCAGCAGCGCCAGCGCCGAGAGCAGTTGGAACAGGGCTCCCACCTGAAGCGAGCGGTGCAGCGCCGCCGGATCGGCGAGCAGGTACTTGCGCACCACGTCGTCGCTGGAGTACGGGGTGGCGAACGGCCCGGAGGGCGCGGTGATGCCGCTGATGACGAGGCCGGCCACGAAGAGGAGCACGTACAGGATGCCGCTGAGCGCTCCCGCGGACGACCGACGGGGCGAGGTGAAGGACGACAAGGTCGACAGCCTCCAGGCAAGGGACGGGCGCCGGTTGGAAGGCCCACGTCCGGCGCGGTTCAGTTCACCGCACCGGCCGCGCCGGGGCGTCCTCCGGAGGAAGGCTTCCGCCGTACGCCCGCGCAGGTACCGGATCACCGGCCGCCCTCACACGGGCCTGGTGCTTCAGCCGCGGGTCGCGCCAAGGGCTCGGCCGCCGGGAGAGCACTGTCCTTGTTCTGTGTCAGCAACTGGTCTGAGCCCGGCACTTCAGCCTCCGCCCAGCGTCGTACCACCAAAACGCAACGCTACGACAGCGGGAGTATCCCGACGGTCGCCGCTCGGGCGACGACGGCGTGCGGGCGCGGCGACGAGGATTCCTGGGGTCGGCACGGGCGGCAGGTGCCCGCATCGGCGGATCAGTCCGGGGCGACGCGCCGGCCGCTAGGGCCCTCGACCCGGCACGACGCCCGGCCGAAGCCGATGACGCCACCGTCCCCTCCCATGCCTGACGAGACCACGCCGCCCGTCGGCCGACTCACCGTCAACCGAGAATCCACGGAGCCACACTGATGACCACGCCACTGCCCACCTATCCCGATCTCGCGGGTAAGGCCGCCCTCGTCACCGGAGGTTCCCGGGGCATCGGAGCCGAGACGGCAAAAGCCCTGTCCGCCAACGGTGTCAAGGCAGCCGTTGTCGGCCGCGACCGGAGTGCCGTCGACCGGACGGTCGGCGAGATCCGCGCGGCAGGCGGAACGGCGGTCGCGATGACGGCCGACTGCACCGATCCCGCCGACCTCGTACGGCTGCGTGCACAGGCAGAGCAGTCCGTCGGTCCGATCGAAGTGCTCTGCGCGTTCGTCGGCGGAGGCGGCGACCCGGTGCCGATCGAGCAGATGAGCCTGGAGCACTGGCACTCGGTGGTCGACCTGAACCTGACCACCACCTTCCTGGCCGTGCAGACCTTCCTGCCCGGCATGATCGAGCGCGGCGGCGGCTCGATCATCACCATGGCGTCCACCGCCGGGCGGCTTCCCGGCGGTGCCGCCGCCTCCTACGCGGCGGCCAAGGCAGGCGTGCTGATGTTCACCCGCCAGGTCGCGCAGGAGGTGGGCCGGCACGGCGTGCGGGTCAACTGCCTCGCTCCGTCCCTCATCATGACGGAGAGCCAGCAGGAGCGCATACCCGCCGAAAAGCTCCCGCTGATCGTCAGGCAGTTCCCGCTGGGCCGCGCAGGAGTGCCCGCCGATGTCGCTCACGCCGCGCTCTTCCTCGCGTCCGAGTCGTCGTCCTGGCTGACCGGCCAGACGATCGACGTGGCCGGCGGGCGCATCATGCTCTGACGCCGGTGGCCGGCCGCAGCCACAGGCCGGCGACCACGGCGCTCGCCACGAGAGCCTGACGCAGGCCCCCTCCCCCGTCGCCTCCCGAAGGACCCCGTATGACCACCCCCGCCGCGTCCTCCGTGGCAACGCCCCATCCGGGCACCCGGCAGCCCAAGAACTTCCGCCTCTCACCGACTGCCCGCAAGAGCGCGGTGGTCGTGCACATCATCAGCTCGATCAGCTGGCTGGGCCTGATGCTCTGCCTGCTCACACTCGGCGCGACAGGGCTGCTGACGGACAGCGCGGAGACCCTGCGCAGCGCCTACCGGACGATGCCGCTCCTCGGCGACGCGCTGGTCCTCCCGCTGAGCCTGCTCTCCCTGCTGACCGGCCTGCTCCTCGCGCTCGGCACCCCCTGGCGCCTGTTCAGGTACCGCTGGGTTGCCGTCAAGTTCTGGCTCACCCTGGCCGCCACCGCCGCCTCGATCTTCGAACTCACCGCCCGGCTGCACGAAGCGGCCCACCTGGTGGACCAGCACCCCACCGGCACCATCGCGGACATGCACCTCGGATTCACCCGCTACAGCCTGGTGATCATCCCGATCGTCGCGCTGTCGGTGTACGTCGCCAACGTCGTGCTCTCCGTCGCCAAACCGTCGGGACGCCGCCATGCCCGGTCACGGCCCAGTGGCGGGTGAGCCAAGGCAGGGCCGAGCTCGCTGGATGCCGCGGTAGAAAGCCATGCCGCGCGAACACGCCGCTCCAAGCGAACAGCTGGCAGATTTCGAAATCTGTCAGCTGTTCGCTGTTATCCGTCTGCCGTCAAACGCCAGACGCCAGCTGTCGGCTCCCGGACGTCAGACCTCAGACCTCAGCAGTCCCCGCAGCGCCGGGTGGTCCGCGATCACTGTGCAACTACCCAGCGCGATCTCCCTGTACCTGGGTCCTGCACCCGAACCGCACCGGTCGCGATCTCGGCGACGGCCCGCTCAGGCCCATGGACCCCAGCACGCACCTGGCGCTGGAGGGCCTCGCAGCACCGCAGATCGCGTTCAACCACCTGGGTCGCTTCGGCGGCCCCCGGGCCTGCAGCTCAGGCCGCCCCGACCACCAAACCGAACGGGCCCGCGCGTGGCCGGGGCCGCCTGGTCCAGACCGGCCGGGGGTACGTGCCGACGAACCATCGGTGCGGCCAACTGGATACCGGCTGGTCTCGGCGACGCGTTCAACCGCCGCCGACACTCGCCCTGAGCTTCCCCCGTTGTGCGGGAGGTGGTGATTACCTGGTCAGGGCAGGTGTGGGTGGTGCGACGGCCACCGGTTCGGCCGTCGCCTGGTCGGCGTAGTACTTTGCCTCGTACTCGTCCGGGCTGAGCCAGCCGAGTCGTTTCTGGATGCGGCGGGTGTTGTACCAGCCGTCGATGTAGGCGAACAGTGCGAGGTCGGCGTCCGTGCGGGCCGCGAAGGTCGTGCGGCGCACGCACTCGGTCTTCAGCACGCTCCAGAAGTTCTCCGCGAGGGCGTTGTCGAACGAGTCGCCGACGGTTCCCATGCTTGGCTCGATTCCCGCCTTCAGCAGGCGGGTTGTGAGTTTGATGGATGTGTACTGGCA
>NZ_JBHWIO010000027.1:74748-98058 GCF_042732075.1 Kitasatospora sp. NPDC059812 | reverse complement strand
GGGGGGGGGGGTCGGGGGGGGGGGGGGGGGGGGGCCTCGGGGGGGGGGGGGGGCGCGCGGCGGGGGGGGGCGGGCCGCCCCCCCCCCCCGGGCGCCGCCCCCCCCCCCCGCGGCCACGGGCCCTACGGGCGGCGCGGCTCCTGCGGGGGCCGCGCCGCCCGCGCGCTCGCCCGAATGGGGTCGTTGGGCCCTGGGCCCTGCGGCGGCCGGTGGGCGATGATGCCCTGGGCCCTGCCGGGAGTGTGCGGGGGTGACGAAGGTGGAGCCGCGTGATGGCGACCAAGACGGCGGGCGCCGGGGCACCGGCGCCGGTGCGGGTGTTCCTGCTGGACGACCACGAGGTGGTGCGCCGCGGGGTGCACGACCTGCTGGACGGCGAGCCCGATCTGGAGGTGGTCGGCGAGGCCGCCACCGCCGAGCAGGCGCTCGTCCGGGTGCCCGCGCTGCGGCCCGACGTCGCGGTGCTGGACGTCCGGTTGGGCGACGGCGACGGGGTGTCGGTCTGCCGCGAACTGCGCTCCCGGATGCCCGGCCTGGCCTGCCTGATGCTGACCTCCTTCGACGACGAGGAGGCGCTGCTGGACGCCGTCATGGCGGGCGCCGCCGGGTACGTGCTCAAGCAGATCAGCGGCACCGACCTGGTGGCCGCCGTGCGGACCGTCGCCTCCGGCCGCTCGATGCTGGACCCGGGCGCCGCCACCCGGCTGCTCAACCGCCTGCGCAGCGACGCCGAGCCCGCGCAGCCCGTCACCACCGGGCCCGCGCTGACCGTGCGCGAGCAGGAGGTGCTGGCGCTGATCGGGGAGGGCCTGACCAACCGGCAGATCGGCGAACGGCTCTACCTCGCCGAGAAGACGGTGAAGAACCACGTCTCGCGGCTGCTCGCCAAGCTGGGCGTGGAGCGGCGGGTGCAGGCCGCGCTGATCTCCACCGAGCTGCGCCAGGCGGCCGCCGCCGCGCAGCCGGGGCACCTGCGCTCCCTCCGGGGCTGACGCGACGTCCGGGCCCGGGACCCCCGGCGGGACCATCGGCCCTCGCGGCGCCGCCACCGCCGGGGCGAGCATCGAGGGCATGAACGGTGATCACGACCTGCTCGAACTGGACCGGGAGCGGGCGCTGGAACTGCTGGCCAGGGCCGCGGTCGGCCGGGTGGTCTACACCATCCGCGCTCTCCCGGCGGTGCTGCCGGTGTCCTTCCGGCTCGACCTGTCGGACGGCGGCGGAGTGCTGCTCTCGGCCCCGGCCGGCTCCGAACTCGCGCGGGCCGTGGACGACGCCGTGATCGCCTTCGAGGCCGACGAGGTGGACGGCGTGGACGGCTCCGGCTGGTACGTCACCGTCCTCGGCCGCGCCCAGGTCGGCCCCGCCGTCGGCCGCGCCCCCGGCGCCGTCCGGATCCGCATCCGCCCCGAACTCGTCGTCGGCCGGCGGCTGCCCCCGCGCACAAACTAGTGGCGCGTCTCGATTGGTCGACCGGGTAATTGATCTCTGCGGGGCGCCAACCTGGAGACCGGCATGCGTTGTGCATCCGGCAAGATCAATAGAGGATGCATGCTGGACGGCAGATGGAGGGAACCGCCTTGCTTGCCGCCCGGGTGGGGAAGTCGCAGGCAGCGCAGTCCTGAGTCCCTGGCCGTGCCGGCGCGAGGCGGCTGACTGGAGTTGGAGAGTCCGGCGTGGTGATTGCGGAGGAAACAGAGTTCGACCCGGAGGAGATGTTCGGGCTCTACGTCTCGGTCGGGTGGGAGGGGTACACCTGCGACGTCGACAAGCTCTGTCGCGGTCTGGCCAACTCGCACCTGGTCATCACTGCCCGCGATGAGTCAGGCGTGCTCCTTGGCCTAGCCAGGACGGTCTCCGACGATGAAAGCATCTGCTACGTCCAGGACCTGCTGGTCAACCCGAGGTTCCACCGGCAGGGGATCGGCCGGGCGTTGCTTGAACACCTGATGGAGCGGTACGCGCACTGTCGCTTCTTCCTGTTGTCCACCGACCATGAGTCGACACCGGAGGGGAAGAGGAACCACGCTTTCTATCGGCAGATGGGCTTCCTCTCCTACGAGGAGAAGCAGATGACGGGCTTCGGCCTGCCGAGGATCCGGGCGCCCCGAGGCCAAACCGAGACGTGACGCGCTACGCGGCCCTGGCTGGATACTCGGTCCAACTGCGGATCGGCGAGCCCAGGGCGAAGCTGGACTTGGGCTCGGCGCATGCGTTGTGCCAGCGGATGTAGACGTTGATGGCGGCGTTCTGCTCGGCGTGGCTGCGGTGGTCGGTGCCGTTGAGCGCGAAGTAACGAAGTGCCGCGAACTCGGACTCGATCCAGTTCAGCCACGAGCCGTAGGTGGGCAGGAAGACCAGCTCGACCTCGTTGTCCGCTGCCCAGGCCCGCACGTTCGGGTGCTTGTGCGGGGAGAAGTTGTCCAGCACGACGTAAGGCTTCTCCCCGGGCCAGCGGGAGCGCAGGGCCTTGAGCAGGCCGAGGAACTCACGCCATCGCTTTCGCTTACGGATCCGGTAGTAGATCTTGCCGGTGGTCAGGTCGAGGGCGGCGAGCATGTGCATCACGCCGTCGTAGCGGTTGTAGGTGGCCTGCAGCCGGCGCGGCGAACGCGTGGGGCGCCAGGCCTTGCCCTTGCGCGGCTGAAGGTTGAGCGGTTGGGTCGGGGACGAGACGCCGTGCACCCTTGCAGGTGTCGGTCTTCCCGTCCCCGCCCGCCGAACCGGACGTGCCCGTTGGCCGGGCATCCGGCTCTCCACGTGATCCGAGAGGGTCAGGTGAGGTGTTCGCTGACCCGGCCGACGAAGGCCATGTCGTCGTGGTCGGTCCGACGGAATCGCGCTCCATCGGGGTCGACCTCGTCGATGTTCCATGGTGTGCTGATCTGCGCTCCGCGGTAACGGTAGCGTTCGACCCGCATCTTCGCCGGGTTGTAGAGGACCATGCGGTCCTCGGCGATGCGGTCCGTCCCGTAGTAACGTCGCCGCAACTGCTTCCAGGTCAGGTGAGGGTGCTTACGGCGAATCCACCGAAGCATTCTCCACCACGCGTACCAGCCGAGGTAGGAGAACGTCTTCTTGGATGCGCCGTAGCGGAAGTAGCCTGCCCAGCCCCGCAGGACCGGATTGACCTTCCGCAGCACCTCCGCCAACGAGAGCGAGGTCGTTCCCTGCCCCGTCAGCCTCTTGATCTTGTGCATCACCGATGCCAGCGCCTGCTTTGCCGGAATCGTCAGCACGACTCGACGTCCGTCGCCCCGGATCTTGCTCTGGATGTGAAAGCCCAGGAAGACGAAGCCGTCGTCGATATGGGTGATGTGTGTCTTCTCGACCGAGAGGGTCATCTTCAGCTTGTTGGCCAGCAGCTCGCCGATCTGCGACTTCAGCGCTTCCGCGTCTGACCTGGTGCCGTGCACGAGCACGACGAAGTCGTCGGCGTAACGCACCAGTCGAAAGTTCGGCAGTCCCTTCTTGCGCCGGTACTGCCTGCGCCAGCGCGGACTCATCTCCTCGTTCCAGAGCCGGGCGAAGTACCGGTCCAGGACGGAGAGATAGATGTTGGCCAACAGCGGTGAGGCGACCCCGCCTTGCGGAGTTCCGTTCAGACTGTCCGCAAAGCCACCGTGCAGTTCGACGACTCCGGCCCGCAGGAACGCACGGACTAGACGCAGGACCTTCCGGTCCTTGATGCGCTCTCCCACCAAGTCCATCAGAACGTGATGGTCGACGTTGTCGAAGCATGCGGTGATATCCCCTTCCACCACCCACTCGTAGGAGAGGCTGGTGAGATGGTGGATCTCGGCGATGGCATCCTGGGCCCGACGGCCGGGCCGATACCCGTAGCTGGATGGGTAGAAATCGACCTCGAAAATCGGCTCCAGAACCAGCTTGAGGGCCATCTGCGCGACCCGGTCGCGCAGGGTAGGGATCCCCAGGTAGCGGACCTTGCCGCCCTTCTTGGGGATCACCGCCTGCTTGACCGGCAGCGCGGTGAAGGATCCGTCCTTGAGCGAGGAACGCAGTTCCTCCAGGAACGGAATCACCCCGTAGTCCTCGACGTGATGACGCGTCACCGCGTCCACGCCCGCCGTTCTGGCACCCTGGTTACCCGACACCCGCTCCCAGGCCACCAGCAAGGTGGACCGGTCGCAGATCAGGTTGAACACGTCGCCGAACCGGCGTTCCGGCTCGGCCCTTGCCCATCGGTGCAGCTTGAGCTGATGTTCGAGTACCCGTCGCTCGGCCGCGAAAATGCTCGGCCACGATATCGACGGCGCGTCGCTATTCAACAACGCTCCTCCCCGGCAGCAGCACCACTGCTATCACGCTGTCGCCCTTCCCCATGCGGCCGGCTTTCCCGACCTCGAAGTACTACGGCGACTCCGCCACGATCCGGCGCCATCAGTGAGCGTCGCACCTGCCCGCCGCCCGGCTGGCTGCCGGACGGGGAGGGCGACACCGGATCGCTTCCCACGTTCACTGAGGATCTCTACGACGGCTTCGGCGCCCAGCTCTACCCCGGCGGCATCACCACGGACCGCACATCGCAGTCTTGGTCCGGGCCTCCGACCACTCAGAAGTGCGTTCGGAGAGGAGAGGCCATCGGACAGAGCACTCTCCAGTACCGCAAAGCGACCCATCCACCAGATTCGGCAGGCCGCTGACGACTCACGGGGCTTCAACCACTGGTTCAGTTTCCTTACACCCATTCCGTCTTCGCTTGCGGGCACGGACCGCCTGGTGGTCTCGGTCCGCCCCTACGTTGTCGAGGCTGCTTCCGGCCTCACCCCCGACCTGGGGATCAGCCTGCCTCCAGCTTCAACCGGTCACTGCGATGACCAGCGGTGGGCTCCTCCTCCCACTCGATTCCTCAGCGCCTCGTGGCGCACGGCCGAACTCGTCCACGCAGACCACCCGCCCGTCGGCGGGCGGCGCGTCGTAGAGCTCCAGGACCCGGTGCATCTTGGCGATGAAGGCCGGGTCCGTGGATGCCCTCCATGTGGTCGTCGTCTGCCAGGAGACTTTGCCCTCGCGCAGGATCCGGCGCAGGGTCTCGCGGCTGAGGACGGTGATGACCCTGCGCGCGATCAGGTGCTCGGCGAGCTTGGTCAGGCTCCAGGTGGAGAACGCGGCGATACCCCAGTCCGCGGGGGACGTCCGGGCGATCAGGCAGATGCGCTCGCGCACCTGTTCACCGATCGTCTTCGGGCGTCCCCCGCTCCATTTTGGGTCCAGTGCGTCGAACCCCCGCTCGTCAAAGGCGTGGATGACATCGCGCACGTAGTCCTCACCGACCCGCAGCAGCGAGGTGATGTCCCGCACGGACTGCCCCTGCGTGGACATCAGCACCACGATCGCCCGCCGCAGCCTCACCGGATCCTTCGACGTCCGGCCGATCCGCTGCAGCCGCCGGCCCTCCTCCATGCTCACCAGCCGGACGAACACTCCCGGACGACGCCCCACGACCACCTCCAAGATCAGAACTCGGAGACAGCCTGACGGACTACCAGCAGCCGATCAATTTCCCGGTCGACCAATCGAGCCGAGCCACTGGTGCTAGTGCGGATCGCCCTCGATGCGGCCCGCCAAGGCGCGGACGGTGGGCGGGAGTTGGCGCAGGCGCACGGCGAGGAGCGGGACGGCCAGGGCGAGGTAGACCCAGCTCAGCGCGACCCGGGCGGACTCGCCGGGGAGGGCGAACTGGACGGCGAACAAGGCGAACAGCAGCCCGGCCTTCCAGGGCAGGAACCGCAGGTCGAGCAGGAGCACCACGGCCAGGACGGTCTGCGCGGCGGTCAGCAGCACCTCGTCCACCTGGCGCTCGACCAGCGGGAGGGAGGCTGCGCCGCCGCCGGCCAGGTAGGCGAACGGAAGGCAGCCGATCAGCAGGGTCCACTGGTTGACCTTGCTGGAGAGCAGCGCACCGAGGCCGTCGTCCCCGCGCAGCCGCCAGGCGAAGACGACCGCGACGATCAACTCGGGCGCCTCGGAGGCGAGCGGGGCCAGCCACTGCACCAGCAGGAAGCGGTCGATGCCGAGCGAGGCGCCGGCGTCGACCAGCGAGGTGGCGAACGGCTCGGCGCAGGCGAAGATCACCCCGGCCGCGACCGCGAAGACCAGGACGGTGGTCGCCCGGCGGCGCTGCCGCGGAAGGGCGGCCAACCGGGCCGGGACGCCGATGAGTTCCTCCTCGTCGTCCTCGCCGCAGCGGCTGACCCGGAAGAGGTAGTAGCCGTACCAGGCGATCAGGACGACCGCGAGCACCCAGGAGATCTGCCGGGTCAGCGGCATCACGAAGGCCACCAGGGCGGCGGCGCCGAGGAAGCCTGTGTCGATCCGCCGGTGCTCCCGCAGGGTGATCCCGGGGGTGGCGCCGCGGCGCCGGGCGGCGAAGTAGGAGGCGAGGGCGACCAGCGGCCAGCCGACGCCGACCAGCAGCCGGTTGGCGCCGGTCATGTTGGCGGCCGCGTAGGCGGCGTACTCGGGCCGGGTGCCGGCCGCGTACGCGAAGTAGAGGTCGACGGCGTACTCGGGCAGGACGGCGATGAACGCCAGCAGGGCCAGGGCGAGCGGGCCGGAGATGTCGGCCCGGGCGGTCTCCGCCGCCCACATCAGCAGGAGCGCCGCCGCCAGGACCCCGAGGCCGAAGACCGCCATGCCCGGCACGGGCGCCAGGTGCACCCCGGCCAGCCGCAGCACCACGGAGGGCAGCGCGCCGGTCACGGCGGCCCCGATCCGCAGGGCCGTCACGGATCCGCTGGGCGGCTGCGCCGACGGGATCTCGGCGGGGCCCGGTGGGGTGGCGGTCGCGGGTGACTTCTGGGCCATCAGCCGTCCTTGCGCTCGGGGAACCTGAGCAGGCTAGGGTCGGCGCGCGGCAGGGTGGGCTGAACGGCGATGCGGCGCGGCCGAGTTCCCCCGGACGGCGGCCGGGCGCCGTGCTCTACGCTGACCCGGACGCCGTCGACGGAGGGAACAGGACGCCATGCTCGACCCCGGGACCGCCGCCCTCTACGCGCGGGACGAGACCTGTCGGCTGCTGGGCATCGCGCTGGACGAGGTGTCCGCCGGTCGCGCGGTGACGCGGATGACGGTGGCCGCGACGATGGTGAACGGCCACGGGACGGCGCACGGCGGCTTCCTGTTCCTGCTCGCCGACGCCGCGTTCGCGTTCGCCTGCAACAGCCACGGCCCGGTGACGGTCGCGCAGGCGGCGCAGGTCGTCTTCCTGGCCCCGGCGGCGGTCGGGGACGAACTGGTGGCGGAGGCGGTGGAGCGGTCGCGGGCCGGGCGCAGCGGGGTCTACGACGTGACGGTCCGGCGGGCGGACGGGAAGGTCATCGCCGAGTTCCGCGGGCAGAGCGTGGTGATCGGGGGCCGGCCGCAGACCGACTGACCGCCCGGCCCTCACCCCCGCTGCCCGGCCCCTGCCATCACCGTCCGGTCAGGACTGCGGACGCTCGTCCAGTACCTGCTGGAGCTTGCCGGTGCGCGGGTTGGTGACCAGTTCGGAGCGCGGCACCCACTCGACCGCGAGGTCGTGGATGCTGCCCAGTGCGACCTCGTCGGGGTAGAGCGGCCGGGCCGTGTACACGGCCTCGACGAGCCGGTCGGCGAGTTCGGGGCCCGGCCGCTGCCCGGTGTAGCCGAGGCGCAGGATCAGGCCGTCGCGCCCGGCCCAGCGGCGCTGCACGAGCTGCATGCCGGTGATGTGGCGCTCCGGGTCGGCGGCGAGCAGGACGGCCCGGATCTCCTCGGTGGGCATGGCGACGGTTCCGACCCGGGCGCCTTCGGTGGAGCGGCCGAGCAGGCGGAAGCGGCGGCAGCGGGCGTCGGTCCACTCGGCGCGGTCGCCGGTCGGGTAGCGCAGGATCGGCATCAGGGTGCGGAACAGGTTGGTGACGACGACCCGGCCGGGAGTGCTGGGCGTGGTGATCGTCTTGCCGGTGACGTCGTCGACGAGCTCCACCACCGTGCGGTGCGCGAAGGCCTCGTGCACCCGGACGTCGTCGCCGGGGACGGGCGAGCCGACCAGCCCGGCGTCGTTGGAGGCGTAGCCGACGGAGGCGACGGCGGCGTGGGGGAAGGCCCGGGCGAGGATCGGCCGCAGGTCGGCGAAGAGCAGATCGCCGCCGAACAGCAGCAGTTCGACCCCGTCGGCCGTCTCCCCGCGCTGGACCAGGCACTCGGCGACGGCGCTGAGCTTCATCGGCTCGCCGGCCAGCACGTGGACGCCGAAGCCGGTGATGAGGTCGGCGATGTACGGGTCGGGGGCGGCGCCGCCGACGCCCAGGCGGACGTTGTCCACGGGTGCGTGGTGCAGGGCGCCCTCGATGTAGAGGAAGCCGCCGTAGAGTTCGCCGGCCGTGAACAGGTTGGCGACCCGGTGCCCGGGCCGCAGGCCGGCCCGGACGAGTCCGGCGCCGAAGGCGGTGACCGAGTCGGCGTGCTCGGTGCGGGTCCAGGGCGAGAACTTGGGGACGCCGGTGGTGCCGCCGGTCTTGTAGATGCCGGCGTCGCTGAGCGGGCCGGTCAGGACGCGGTTGTCGGGCCAGGTGTTGGCGGCCCAGAAGGCGGCCTGGTCGATTACGGGGAGCTGGTCGAGGCGCTCGGCGGCGGGGGGTAGGTCGCGGTACAGCTCGGCGTAGAACGGCGAGTTGGCGCGGGCGAAGGCGATCAGCTCGGCCAGGGGCTTGGCGGGCATGGTGGTCGGGTCCCTTGTTCAGGAGGAGGGTGCTGCGGGGGGTGCTTCGGCGGGTGTTTCGACTCGTGCTTCAGCTCGTGTTTCGAGGCGTGCTTCGCGGCGTGCGTCGGGCTGCCCGAGCCAGGTCCGGGCGAGGGACTGGACGGTGGAGCCGTCCGGGTCGGCGAGTTTGGCGGCCAGGTAGTCGGCGGCCCACTGGTTGGCGGGCACCCGGAAGGGCGGCCGGTCGGCGAGCAGGGTCCGTACGACGACCTCGGCGACCTCCCGGGCGGGCTGGCCGGCCGACTCCCAGCCCTGGCCGCCGACCCAGTCCAGGTAGCCGGCGAAGGTGGGCGCGTACGGGCCGGAGGCGGCCTGGATGGTGCCGCGGTCGATGTCCGGGAAGACCCCGAACCGGGTGTCCGGGACGTAGCCGGGCACGACCACCGAGACCTGGACGCCGTGCGCCGCCGCGACCGGGGCGAGCGCCTCCAGGAACCCCTCGACGGCGAACTTGGCGGCGCAGTAGGCCTCGTTGAACGGCTGGCCGACCACGCCGTGCACGCTGCCGACGGCGACCAGGCGGCCTGCGGCGGCCCGCAGCAGCGGCAGCGCGGCCCGGCTGACGGCGGCCACCCCGAAGAAGTTGACCTCCAGGTTGGCCCGCAGCGCCGCGTCGGTGGACATCTCCAGGGTCGGGTCGGAGTTGGAGACGCCCGCGTTGTTGACCACGGCGTCCAGCCGCCCGTACGTCCGGGCCACGCCGTCCAGGCAGGCGGCGACCGAGCCGGGGTCGGTGACGTCGAGGCGGCGGACGTCCACGGTGACGCCGGCGGCCTCGGCGGCCTGCCGGAGCTCCCCGGCGCGGCCGGGTTCGCGCAGGGTGGCCACCGTGCGGTACCCGGCCCGGGCCGCTGCGACGGCGGTGGCCAGGCCGATGCCGGAGGACGTCCCGGTGATCAGCAGGACCTTGCTGTCGGCGTTCACATTGCTCACGGCGTTCCCGGCGTTCGCGTCGCTCACGACGCGCTCTCCGCGAGTTCCCCGGGGGCGGCGGCCTCGCGTCCGGCGGCGTCCAGCAGCGGCTGGAGGCCGAGGGCAGGGAGGAAGGAGCAGGCGGCCAGCAGGGTGCCGCCCGCCATCACCGCCCGGGCCGCGTCCAGGATGCCCAGCGGGCCGGTGAGCAGGGTGACGGCCAGGCCGCCGACCAGCGCGGCGAGCGGGATCACGCCCCAGGTGACGGTCCGGAAGGCGGCGTGCATGACGCCCTGGTTGCGGGCGGTCATCCGGGCCTGCCGGGTGGGCGCGCTGCACACGTTGATGCAGGACATGAAGAATCCGTAGCAGCCCATGGTCACCGCGATCACCGGCCCGGGCGGCAGTGCGGGCGCGGCGAGCAGGCCGAGGCCGGCCAGGCAGTGCAGCAGCAGCGACCAGGCCATCGTCCGCCCCAGGCCGAACCGCCGGCTGAGCCGCGGGGCGACGAGGGCACCGACCAGCGCGCCGAGCGCGGCCACCGACATGGCCGCGCCGAAGGCGCCGACCGTCACGCCCAGGCCCCGGTAGGCGAGGACGGGCAGGACGGTGACGAAGACCGGCCCGCCGCAGTTCAGCGTGACGGCTGCCAGCACCACCCGGCGCAGCACCGGGTCCGCCCAGTTGAGCCGGAAGCCGAGGGTCAGCCGCTCCCGGATCGAGCCGTCCTCGACCGTCCGCTCGCCCCACGGGCTCATGTACCGGAAGCAGACGGCCGAGACCAGGTAGCTGGCCGCGTCGACCAGCAGGGCGGCCACCCCGAGCGCGCTGTACAGGGCGGCGGCGATGGAGGGGCCGGCGACCTCGGCGACCGAGCCGCTGCCCTCCAGCCGGGAGTACGCGCGGACCATGCCGTCCTCGGGCACCACGGCGGGGACGGCGACCAGGTAGCCGACGTTGAAGAAGATCGTCGCGCCGCTGATCACCGCCACGCAGCCGAACAGCAGCGGGGTGGACAGCACATCGAGCCAGTACGCGAGCGGGATCGCCGCCACCGCCGCCAGCCGGACGAGGTCGCAGCCGAGCATGGTGCGGCGCTTGTCCCAGCGGTCGACCAGCACTCCGGCGACCGGCCCGAGCAGCGGGATGCCGAGGTACTGGGCCATCGCCACCACGCCGACCTGGAGGGCGGAGGCGTGCAGGACGAAGATCATCAGGGTCGGGACGACGAACACGGTGACCTTGTCGCCGACCAGGCTGACGGTCTGCCCGGCCCAGAACAGGTCGAAGCCCCGGCCCAGCGGCGCCGGCCGGACGGGCGCCGCCCCGCCTCCCGCCGGGTCGGACGTCACCCCGCCTCCCGCCGGGTCGGACGTCACGCGCCCTCCCGCAGGACCAGCCCGGCGGTCTTGCCGGTGCGGCCGTTGCTGATCAGCTCCTCGACCGGCCGCACCCGGAAGGACTCCGGGTCGTGCTGGAAGGCGGTGCTGAGCGTGAAGGTGGCGGTGAACAGCTCCTTGCGCAGCCGCTCGGCGTCGGGCGCGGCGCCCGCCCCGCCGGTGAGCAGCAGCACCTCCACCCCGGTGGCCCGGCCGCGCTGTTCGGTCAGCACCACCTGGGCCCGGGCCACGCCCGGTTCGCGCTCGGCCCGGGCGATCAGCTCGGCCACGTCCAGCCCGAGGCCGCGGACCTGGACGACGCTGTCGCGCCGGCCCAGCACCCGCATCGCCGGGCCCGGCCTCCCGCACGGGCAGTCGGTCAACTCGCCCGCGTCGCCGGTGCGGTAGCGCAGCACAGGATTGAGCATCTCGGGGTTGAGGGTGGTGAAGTCGAGCAGGCCGTCGGCGTCGGCGTGGACCAGCTGGTCGGGCAGCGGATGGAAGGTGTCGGCCGGGCAGTCGGGGGTGTTGGTGGCCACCACCCAGGTCTCGGTGCTGCCGAACATGCCCCAGCGCTGCGCCTCGGGCGCCACCACGGCCAGGTCTTCGGCGAGTTGGGGCTGCCAGGCCTCGCCGAGCCACAACACCTTGCGCAGGGAGGGGAGTCGGATGCCGGCGGCGCGGGCGTGCGCGAACCAGAGCCGCAGCACGCTGGGCGTCCCGCCGATGGCCGTCACCCGGCGCGCGGCCAGGAAGGCCAGCCAGTCGCCGTACTCCTCGGCGGCGACCGAGCCGAGCGCGATGATCCGGCAGCCGGAGAGGTCGGCGAGCGCGGCGGCGAGGAAGTGCGCGCCCCACATCCGGCCGGCGCCCCAGGCGTTGACGAAGACGTCCGTCCGGTCGAGCGGCTGCCAGTGGGCGTGCACGCCGGCCATGTAGAAGCCGGTGGGGGCGTAGCCGACCTGGGGGGCGCCGGTGCTGCCGCCGCTCTGGAACAGCCAGGTGGCGGCCTGGTCGGCGGCGGGCTCCAGGTGGGCGAGGGCGGTGTTGAGGTCGTCCTTGGCCAGGGGCGGGAGTGTGGCGAGCCGGTCGAGGGTGTGGATGTTGACGTGGCTGGCGTAGCGCGGGGCCAGGGCGGGGACGCTGCGCAGCCGCTCCAGGGTGCGCCGGGCCACGTGCAGGCGAGGCTCGGCGGCTTCGGGGGGCAGGGAGAAGGAGGCGGTCATCGGGAGTCCGTCCGGGGGTCGAGGGCTTGGGTGTGGGCGGGGCTGTGGGCGGGGCTGGGGGCGGGGCTTCGGGCGGGGTCGAGCGTGAGCGGGCGGGCGCCGTCCGCGAGCCACTTGGCGTGGCCGTCGCGGTAGGCGGCGAAGCGGGCACGGGTGACGTCCCGTTGGAGGGTGCGGTCCGGGTCGGTGAGGTCGGGGGCGATCACGCCGTCCGGTTCCAGTTCGGAGAACCAGTACCGCTCGCCGTCGTACAGGAAGTCGACGCAGAAGAACGGGATCGGCAGCCGCTCGGCGAACCAGGCGGTGGCGGCGGCGAGTTCGGGCGGCACCGGGGGGAACTCCATGGCGCCGCCCCGGCTGGCGTTGGCGACCGGGGAGCCGGGCTCCGGGGTCCGCTTCATCACCGCGTACGGCTCGCCGTCGACGACGTACACCCGGTAGTCGATCGTGCCGTCGCCCAGGTAGGGCTGGACCACCAGCGTGGTGTCGCCGCCCTGGGCGAGGCTGGCCAGGCCCCGGACGTCCTCGGGGCCGCGGGCCAGGTTGATCCCGCCGCCGCCGCACCAGCCGGAGGGTTTGACGATCGCGGGGTAGGTCATGTTCCGCAGGCCCACCTCGTAGCCGTGCTTGCTGATGTCCCGGCCGGTGCCGATCCGCACCGTCGGGATGGTCGGCACCGGGGAGCCGCCCAGGAACAGCAGGGTGGCCAGCTTGTCGTTGCCGATCAGCGAGACCTGCGGCGGGAAGGGCAGGTAGAACCCGGCCTGTTCGAGCACCGCGTACAGCGCGTACTGGTTGAAGACGTCCATCGACTGGTACGGCAGCGAGTAGAGCGCGGTGATGAACAGGGTGTCCTCGGGGGTGACCGGCTCGTCGTCCACGTAGACCCGGGGGCGGCCGGGCCCGGTGGCGTCCACCGTGACGGCCTCCGGGGCGTGCCTGGTCCAGCGCAGGCCGAGGTCGGCGGCGCTCTCGGCGTAGAGGTCCCAGAAGAAGCCGTGCCACATCGCGGCCATCCGGGAGGACTCCCGGTCGGGGAAGATCCAGCACAGGCGGCGCAGTTCGCCGTCCCGGGGAGGGCCGGGGCTCGGTGCGGGGCTTGGGTCGGGGCTCGGGGCAGGGCTCGGGCCGGGGCTCGGGTCGGGGGTGCTCATCGCGCTCCTCGTGCGGTGGACGGCCCGGACCACCAGCGGCGGCCGGTCTCCGGGAGGGTGTCCACCGGGTCGTAGTAGGGGTGGCGCCGGTCGAGCGGGGCGTCCTGGCCGCCGTCGCCGCTCTCCAGGCCGGTGCGGTAGTTCTTGGTCCAGTACGAGATGCCGAGCTCGCGGTCGTAGGCCACCGCCTGGTGCACCCAGCGCTTGCCGACGTGCGGGACGTCGCAGACCAGGCGGGGGGTCGCGTAGCCGGGCAGGTAGCCCATGATCGCCTCCTGGAGGCGCTGCGCCTGGTGCAGCGGCGTCCGCCAGTGCTCGGCGCCCGGGATCACGTCGCAGAGGTAGAAGTAGTACGGCAGGATGTTCGCCTCGCCCTGGAGGGCGAAGCAGAGGTCGAGCAGGTCCTCGGGGGTGTCGTTGACGCCCCGCATCAGCACGCCCTGGTTGCGGACGTCCCGCACACCCGCGTCCAGCAGGGCCCGGGCCGCCTCGGCGACCAGCGGGGTGACCGAGCGCACGTGGTTGGCGTGGGTGTGCACGGCCAGGTTGACCGCGCGGCGGGCGGCCAGTTCGGCGACCCGGGCCAGGCCGTCCAGCAGCTGTGGTTGCAGCCAGTGCTGGGGCAGGCCGACCACGGCCTTGCTGGCCAGCCGGATGTCCCGGACGGTGCCGAGGTCCAGCAGCCGCAGCAGGAAGGACTCCAGCCGGGGCCAGGGGACGTTGGCGAGGTCGCCGCCGGACAGCACCACGTCGCGCACGGCGGGGGTGCGCTTGAGGTAGTCGAGCATCTGCTCCTGCCGGTCGGCCGGGCGCAGCAGCAGCCGGGTCTTGGCCACCTGGGGTGTCGAGGTGCCGACCAGGTCCATCCGGGTGCACTGGCCGCAGTACTGCGGGCAGGTGGCGGTCAACTCAGCCAGCACCTTGGTGGGATAACGGTGCGTCAGACCTTCGACGGCCCACATGTCCGCCTCGTGCAGCGAGTCCCGTTCGGCCCGGGGGTGGCTGGGCCAGTGCGGGTGCCGGTCGGTGCGCACCGGCAGCATGTAGCGGCGCACCGGGTCGGCCAGGAACGCCTCGGTGAAGGCCCGCGGGTCGGCCGGGGCGTCCGGGGCCATGGTGTTCAGCAGCTGCGGCGGCAGCAGCATCGGCATGGTGGCGAACCCGGCCTGGTCGGCGGCGAGTTCGCTATAGAAGTGGTCGGAGAGCCGGTCGCCGACGACGGCCCGCAGCTGCCGGGCGGTCTTCACCGAGTGGGCCCGCTGCCACTGGGCGTCGCGCCACTGCGCCTCGGTGACGTGGCGCCAGCCCGGCAGCCGCCGCCAGTCCGGCTCGACCAGCGCCGTCCGCGCGTACGTGTACGGCTGGCGGATCACGGGGTGGTCCATGGCCGGCTACTGGCCGGCGGAGGGGGCGGTGGAGGGGCCGGCCTGGGTACCGGTTCGGGGCTCGGTTCGCGGGTCGGCTTGGGTGCCGGTTTGGGGCTCGGTTCGCGGGTCGGCTTGGGGGTCGGTGAAGAGGCCGGCGAAGCGGGTGCGCAGCTCGCGCTTGAGTACCTTGCCGGTCGGCCCGAGCGGGAAGTCCTGCGGCGTGCGGGCGATCCGGACGGCGGCGAGCGCGGCCAGCCCGGCCGTGGCCAGCGCCTTGTTCGCCGCGTCCTGCACCTCCTCGGCGGCGGCCCCTCCGGCCCCGGCCTGCAACCGGACGACGGCGACCGGGCGTTGGCCCTCACCGGGCGCCCCGGGCACGCCGACCACCGAGCAGTCCTGCACCAGGTCGGCGCAGTCGGCGAGCAGCACCTCCTCGATCGGCAGGCTGTAGACCGGGCCGTCGGCGGTGTCGATGACGTCCACCGTGCGGTCGAGGTGGTAGAACCGGCCGTCGGGCGAGCGGCGGGCGACGTCGCCGGTGAGCCAGTAGCCGGCCAGCTCGAAGCTCTCGGTCAGCCGCCGGTCGTGCCAGTAGCCCGGGGTCCGGGAGGGGCTGACCACGCCGAGCAACCCGACCGTGCCGTCCGGGAGTTCGGTGCCGTCCTGGTCGAGCACGGCGGCCTTCAGGACCACCTCCAGCGGCCTGCCGACGCAGCGGTCGTCGCGGGTGCTCTCCGGGGTGGTCACCTGGCCGAAGAGCGCCATGCCCATCTCGGAGGAGCCCAGGCCGTCGACGAACTGCGAACCGGGCAGCGCGGGTTGGTCGGCGAGGTCCTGCGGCAGCAGCCAGGGGCGGATCAGCCCGGCCGGCCGCTCGCCGAGCGTCACCAGGCGGCGGATGTGCCCGTGGTGCGCGCTGTCGCCGGTGTTGAACCAGGAGTGCACCCGGGCCGCGCCGCGGACCGGGAGTTCGCCGGTGGCCAGCTCGACGAAGGTCCGGGGGAAGGAGGCGACCATGGTCGGCTGGAAGGCCTCCATCACCGGCTCGACGACGGCGCGCCGCCAGTCGGACATCACCACGGTGGGCAGGCCGAGCAGGGTCGCGGTGAGGAAGTAGCTGAGCCCGCCGGCGTGGGTGTGCGGCATCAGCGACATCAGCCGGTCGTACGGCTCGGCGGGGAAGCGCTCCATGCGCGGCTGCTTGCCGTCCCAGAACTGGCGGTGCGCCAGCATCGTGGACTTGGGGGTGCCGGTGGTGCCGGAGGAGTGGATCAGCGCCACCACGTCGTCCGGGGCGTGCCGGTACGGGTGGTCGGCGGGCAGCTCGACGGCGTCGGCGTCGAAGGCCTGCACCTCGGCGGCCAGGGCGAGGAAGCGCGGGCGGCGGCCCGGGTCCTCGCGGTAGGCGGCGGCCAGCCGGGTGGGGTCGTCGGCGACCACGCCGACCACGCCGACGTGGTCCAGGTAGCGGACCAGCACGTCGTGCCGCATCGCGTCGTTGACCAGCGCGGGGACGGCACCCAGCGAGGTCAGCGCGAGGAAGTGCAGCAGCGGCTCCAGGCCCTCGCCGACCACGACGCCCACCGGCTCGCCGGGGCGCACCCCGTTGGCGTGGTACCAGGCGGCGTAGCGGTCGCGCAGCGCGGCCAGGTCGAGCAGGCTGTGGCCGCGCAGCACGACCTCGCCGCGGTGGTCGGTGCGGTGGGTGAAGACGGAGGGGACGGCGCGGTGCGGGTTGGCCGCGAGGGCGTGGTCGAGGAAGTTGCCCGCGCCCAGGGCGGGTTCGGTCATCAGCCGCTGTCTGACGGCGAGGGGCGCGATGGAACTGCGGTCGCTCATGGGGGTCTCCCGAGGAGGGTGCCGGGCGCGGGTTCTCGTGGAACCGGCTCCGGGGAGGGGGAAAGGCGGGGGGAAGGCGGGTGTGCGGGCGTCGGGCGCTGGTTTCAGGCGCGGGCGAGGATGTCGGCGACGACCCGGTGGCCGGAGCGGATCGCGCCCTCCATCAGCCCGAAGTACGCGGTGCTGGTCTCGGTGCCGGCCCAGTGCACCCGGTGGTGCGGCGCGGTCAGCGCCGGGCCGAGCCGCGGCCAGTCGCCGGGCCCCAGCAGGGCGGCGTAACAGCCCTGGCTGTACGGGTCGTTGAGCCAGTCGGTGACGTGGCAGGCGGTCGGCTCGGGGAGCATAGGGAAGAGCTGCGCGGCCTGCCCGACGGCCGCCGCGCGTTGCTGCCGCGGGGTGAGGGCGGCGAAGCGGTGCGCCTCGGCGCCGGTGACGAAGCCGGTCAGGACGCCGATGCCGGCCTCGGCGGGGGAGTCGTCCACGGTGGAGAGCAGCGGCCCCCGGGCGTTGACCGACCAGCCGGACAGGCCGTGGTCGCGCCACAGCGGCGCCGGGTAGACCAGGTGGACCTTGACCGCGCAGCCGCGCGCGGTGCGCTCACCGGCCCGGCGCACCGGCAGGCCGGGCCGGTAGTCGATCGCGTCGGCGAGCAGCGGCGGCAGTGCCATGACGGCGACGTCCGCGCGGTGTTCGCCGCGGTCGGTGTGCACGGTGACGGCGTCGGCGTCCTGGTGGACGGCCCGGACCGGCTCGCCCAGCCGTACCCGGCGGCCCAGGCGCTCGGCCAGCCGCTCGCACACCTGGTGGGCGCCGCCGGCGATCCGGTCCTGCTGGGCGCCGCCGGCGAAGGCGTTGAGGTAGCGCAGGCCGCCGCCGGAGCGCAGGTAGAAGGCGAGGTGGAGGACGGAGATGTCGGCCGGGTCGGCGGCCGTCATCTCGCCCAGGAACAGCGGGAAGAACAGCCGGGCGTCGGGGTGGGTGAGGTGCTGCTCGGCCCACTCGGCGGCGGTCAGGGCGTCCAGGCGTTCGGCGTCCGGGGTGAGCCAGGGCGCCTCCGGCCGTACGGCGGCGGTGAGTTCGGACAGCCGGTCGAACAGGTCGCCGAGCGCGACGCCGTCGAGCGGCGGGAACCGGCCGTCGCGGGTCGCGGCGTCGGGGCCGGGGCCGGGGCCGGGTTCGGCGTCGCTGCCGGTGCCGGTGCCGCCGCCGAGCGCGAACCGGCTGGCGCCGGACATCGTGGTGGGGGTGGTCTTGAGCCCCAACTCGTCCATCATGGCGAGGAGTTCGGTGTGCCGGTCGCCCAGGTAGGCGGCGCCGGCGTCGACCAGGACGCCGGGGGCGGCCTCGATGCCGTGGGTGCGTCCGCCGACCCGGTCCCGGGCCTCCAGGACGGTCACGTCGAAGCCGTGCGCCGCCAGCCCGGTGGCGGCGGTGAGCCCGGCCAGTCCGGCGCCGACCACGACGGCGGTGCCTGCGGGCTGCTGGTCGTTGAACTGCCGGCCGTTGAACGGGTGGTCGTTGAACGGGTCGTCGTCGGACGGGTGGTCGTTCATCTCGCGGCCGTGATTCTGCGCGCGAGCGCGGTGGGGGTGGGCGCGAGCAGGAACTCGTCGAAGGTGAGCTCGACGGCGTAGCCGCGCGCGACGGCGCTCAGCACCCGGGTGGCGATCAGCGAGTCGCCGCCGAGGTCGAAGAAGTCGGAGTCGGGCGCCACGTCGTCGCGTTCCAGCACGCGCCGGAAGACGGCCACCAGGTCCTGCGGGGTGGCGGGGGTGGTGAGGTCAGTGCTCAACGGAGGTCTCCTTCGACCTGTCGTGGGCGCCGTAGCGCAGGTGGCAGCCGGCCCGGTCGACCTTGCCGCTGGGGGTGTGCACGAGCCGGGGGACGACGGTGATCCGCCCGGGCACGAGGTGGCCGGGCACCCGGGCCCGCAGGTAGGACAGCAACTCGCCGGCCAGGTCCGGCGGGGAGGTGTGCCGGCGTGCCACGACGTATGCGAGCAGCGTGGTGCGGCCGGCCAGGGTGGCACCGGTGACGGCGGCCGCGGTCACCTCGGGGTGGCCGGTGAGGTGCGCCTCGACCTCCGCCGGGTCCACCCGGACGCCGCGCACCTTCAATTCGCCGTCCAGGCGGCCCTGGTGGGTGAGCAGGCCGTCCGGGCCGCGGCTCACCCGGTCGCCGGTGCGGAAGTACCGCTCGCCGTCGACGGTGGTGAACCGGGCCGCCGTCGCCTCGGGCAGGCCGGGGTAGCCGAGCGCGAGGCCCGGCCCGCCGATCAGCAACTCGCCCTGCTCGCCGAGGCGTTCGATGACGTGCGGCAGGGCGTGGCCGATCGGTGCGGGGCGGATCGGTGCGGGGCCGATCGGTGCGCGGGCGGCCGGTGCGCGGTGGGCGCCGGGCCCGACCGGTTCGCGGGCGAGCGGTCCGGACAGGTCGACGGCGTGGGTGATCTGGGTGGTCTCGGTGCAGCCGTAGGTGTTCAGCAGCCGGATCCGCCCGGTGTCCAGCCGGGCCCAGTCGTCCAGCCGGGCCGGCTGGACGGCCTCCCCGCCGATCACCAGGAGCCGGACGCAGGGCGGCAGTTCGGCCCGGTCGTCGACCAGGTGGTGGACGAGTTCGTGCCAGAAGGCGGTCGGCAGGTCCAGGACGGTGATCCGCTCGCGCTCGACCATCCGCAGGAAGCGCGGGAACGATCCGCAGTGCGCGTCGGGGTCGAGGACGAGGGTGGCGCCCGCGGTGAGTGCCGGGAGGATCTCCTCGAAGCAGGTGTCCCAGTTGAGCGAGGCGAACTGGAGCACCCGGTCCTGGGGGGTGAGGTGGAAGAGGTCGCGCAGTGCGTGGGCCGTGGCCGCGACGGCCCGGCGGGGAGTGGCGACGGGTTTCGGCTGCCCGGTCGAACCCGACGTGAAGAGAATGTAGGCCGGATGTTCCGGGCCGCTTGCGGCGCGGTCCGCCGGAAGGGTTCCGGGCGGTTCTCCGGGGAATTCCGAGAGGGCGGGTAACTCCACTAATCGAGTGCCGAGTTGGTGGTCCGCGACGGCTTCGCCGAGTATCGCCGTGCGGCAGTTCGCGGCCGTCGCCATGGCGTGTCGACGGGCCTCCGGGAATGCCGGATCGATCGGGCAGTACGTACCTCCGGCGGTCAGCACGCCGAGAAGTGCGACCACCGTTTCGGCCGTGTGGACGGCCGGCACGCAGACCGTGCCGGGGTCCGGTCCCAGGCGCCTGGCCAGGGTGTTCGCCAGCTCTGCGAGCCGGCCGTAGTCGAGGGTGCGCCCCCGCTGGACGATCGCGGGGTGCCGGGGATTGCGGCGTGCCATTTTTGTGAACGCGTGGATCAGGTCGGGAGCGACCTGGAGGGTGTCCTGATTAATTGACATGGCCGCCCCAAATGATGCTGTCGAATGCTCATCCGTGCTCGGCGAACGGCGACTCTACCGTCGAACATGCGTGGCGACAATGGATGTTGAGAGCGTTCTTCGAGGGGGGCGTGCTCGACGTGTGAACCCGCCCGAGGGCGTTCGGTCGTTCGAGTAGGGACGGCGCACGCAAGGGCGCGGAGCGGCGTGGGCGAAGGCCCGGCGACATCCCGGTGACGGCACGTCAGGAGCCGAGCGGGGCCTCCCAGGAGAGCCGGGTGCCGCCGCCCTCGGCGGGCTCGACCGTGAAGGTGCCGCCCACCCGCTCGGCCCGCTCGGCGAGGTTGCGCAGCCCGCTGCGCCGGCCGCCCTCGGGTACGCCCACCCCGTCGTCGGCCACCACCAGGGCCACCCGCCCGGCGAGCGCCCGCAGCGTCACCTCCACCCGGCCCGCCCGCGCGTGCCGGGCGGCGTTGCTGAGCGCCTCGCCGAGGACGGCCACCGCGTGGTCGGCCAGTTCCTGCGGCACGTCGGTGTCCAGCAGGCCCTCCATGCTCAGCCGGGGCGCGAATCCGAGCGTCCCCTGCGCCTCGGCGACGACGCGGGTGGCGCGGGCGCGCAGGCCCCGGTCGGGCTCGCTGTGGGCGCGCAGCCCGAAGATCGTCGACCGGATGATCTTGATGGTCTCGTCCAGGTCCGCCACCGCGCGGGCGACCCGGTCGGCGGCGGCCGGGCTGTCGATCAGCCGGCCCGCGCTCTGCAACGTCATCCCGGTCGCGAACAGCCGCTGGATCGCCAGGTCGTGCAGGTCCCGGGCGATCCGGTCACGGTCCTCCAGCAGCGTCAGGTGCTCGGCGTCGCGCCGCCGCTCGGCCAGCTCCAGGGCCAGCGCCGCCTGGTCCGCGAAGCCCAGCAGCGGCCCGGTCTCGTCCGGCCCGAAGGCCGGCTGCCCGGCCGCGCGGGCCAGCAGCAGCACGCCCCGCCCGTACCCCGCCCCGGTGCCCAGCGGCACCGCGACCGCCGGACCCAGTCCGTCGAAGCGCCCCGCCGGACCCGCCGGGTAGCGGGCGTCGCAGGCCAGGTCGTCGCTGGTCACCGGCGAACCGGAGGCGTACGCGGCGCCCGACAGCGTGCCGTCCACCGGCACCGTCACCCCCAGCCGCGCGGCCGGCGCCCCACCCAGCGCGACCTCCACCGTCAGCTCCTCCGCCCGCTCCTCCGGACCGTCCAGCGCCACCGAGACGTCGGCCAGCTCGGCGCCGGCGATCTCCCCGGCCCGGCGGGCGATCAGCTCCACCACCTCCAGCCGGGGCGCGCCCGACAGCAGGCTGCGGCTGATCTCCGCGCTGGCCCGCAGCCAGCGCTGGCGCAGCTGCGCCTCCTCGTACAACCGGGCGTTGTCGATCGCCACCCCGGCCGCGACCGCCAGGGTGGAGATCACCGCCTCGTCGTCGGTGTCGAAGTCCAGCCCGCCGCGCTTGTCGGTGAGGTACAGGTTCCCGAACACCTCGCCGTGCACCCGCACCGGCACCCCGAGGAAGGTGTGCATCGGCGGATGGTTCGGCGGGAAGCCCGCCGAGGCCGGGTGCTCGGACAGCACCGGGCAGCGCAGCGGCTGCGGGTCGCGGATCAACTCGCCGAGGATGCCCCGGCCGGACGGCGGCGGGCCGATCTCGGCGATCTCCTCCTCGGACATCCCCACCGTCAGGAACTGCGACAGCGAGTGCCCGTCCGGGCCGATCACCCCGAGCGCGGCGTAACGGGCGTCCACCAGGTCGGCGGCGGCCTCGACGATCCGGTGCAGCGCCTGGGCGAGGTCCAGCTCCCGGCCGACCGCGAGCACCGCCTCCAACAGGCTGTGCACCCGGTTCTGGGTGCCGCGCGCCGCGTCGATCCGCCACTGGAGCTCCTCCAGCAGCTCGTCCAGGCGCAGCCGGGGCATCCGCGCGCCGCCACCCGCCGCGCTGCCGTCCGCTCCGCCCACCGCTGTCCTCCTCGTACTCGCCCTGGCCCGTCCTCCACCCGCCGCCGGAGGGCGCCAGGTGCCGCCCGATCAGGGCGATTGCCGGATTCACGGTAGTGCCCGGGTGTCGGCACCCCGCACGCCGGGGTGCGCCGTACGCTCCCACGGGCGGGCCTTTCGTCCCGTCGCGGAGGGGCCTGCGGCCTCTGTCGCGAGGCCCTGGCGGACCGCCAGGGTGGGGGAGGAGCGGACGGGCCGTCAGTGCACACACCGTCCCCGCGCCGCCCCGCCAAGCGCCGACACAGTGGAGGAACCCTCATGACGCCATCCGTCCTCGCCGGGGTCGACGGCTCGCCGGAGAGCACCACCGCCGCCCTCTGGGCCGCCGACGAGGCGGTGCTCCGGGGCACCCCGCTGCGCCTGGTGCACGCCTGGCCGTGGCTGACCGACGGCGTGGCCACCTTCGCCGAGCCCGACGACCTGCCGGCCGCCGCGCAGCGGGTCCTGTCCTCGGCCGCCGACGCGATCCGCGAGCGCCACCCCGACCTGGCGGTGCACACCGACGCCGTCCTGGACGCGCCGGTGGACGGCCTGGTCGCCGCGGCCGCGGACGCCGCCCTCCTGGTGCTCGGCTCGCGCGGCCTCGGCGGCTTCACCGGGCTGCTGCTCGGCTCGGTCGGCATGGCCGCGGCCGCCCGCAGCACGGTGCCGGTGGTCGTGGTGCGCGAGCCGGGCGCGCCCGACGGCGCCGGCGACGGCGTGCCCGAGGTACTGGTCGGCGTCGACGCGCACGCCCCGGAGGAGGAGGTGCTCGCCTTCGCCTTCCAGGAGGCCGCCCTGCGCGGCGCCCGGGTGCGGGCCGTGCACGGCTGGGACCTCCCGCCGGTCTTCGGCTACGCCGGCGGAGCCGTGCCGCCCACCGAGATCGCCCAACTGGAGGCGCTGGAGGCCAAACTGCTCTCCCTCGCCCTGGCCGGCCAGCGCGAGCGGCACCCGGACACCGCGGTGATCGAGGACGTCCGGCTCGGCGCTGCCCGCGGCCTGGTCGAAGCCTCCGCCGGCGCCGCCCTCCTGGTCGTCGGCCGCCGCCACCGCTCCCTCGACTTCGGCCCCCGCCTCGGCCGCGTCGCCCACGCCGCCCTCCACCACGCCCAGTCCCCAGTCGCCGTCATCCCCCACCCCTGACCAACGCCCCGGCAGCGCCCGCCCGGAAAGCGGGCCAAGGCAACCCCCCACGAGTCCGAACCTCGCACCCTCCGCCGACCGATGGCCCGGACCGCACAGCGGTCCCGGGCCAACCGTGGGGCCCGCAAAACAACAGTTGAATAAACAAAACAAAACCCTGCCCAAACAAAACAAATGTAT
>NZ_JBHWIO010000027.1:71135-74738 GCF_042732075.1 Kitasatospora sp. NPDC059812 | reverse complement strand
GCGCCCCCCCCCCCCGCACCGCGCCACACGCCACCCCCCACCCACTCCACAACTCCCCCCCCCCCCCCCCCTAGCCCCCGCCCCCCACCGCGCCCCGGGCCATCCGTTGGGACCGGATCACGTCCCGATGGGGGCCGGGGAGTGTCAGGGTGTCGGCGGTTCGGTTGGGCGGGGGCGGGTGCCCGGGGGGAGGACTTGGGCCTTGAGGTGGAGGTCCGGGCTGTGGCGGAAGCCGAGGGTGAAGTCGACCCACTGGCCGGCTCGTAGGGGTGGGGGGTCGGCGATCATCAGGTCGGCGTCCTCCGGGGCCATTGCCAGTTCGCCGCGGCCCGGGATCGGGAGGGCGGTCACCGGCTCCCAGCGGCCTGCGGCGCCCTGGTGGAGGTGTCGCTTGATTGTGATCCTGCCGCCGAACTCCCAGCTGGCGGACGTCAGTTCGTCCGGTACGTCGCCCGGGTTGCGGATCGTGAAGAACGCCGCCGTGGCCGGGGCCGCGCCTGCCGTCGGCAGCAGCAGCCAGCCCGGGCCGGCCTCCACCGGCCGGGGCCGCCCGGCCCCGCCGACCGCCGTCCACCCTGTCAGCAGCACCAGCGTCAGTGCCGCCGCGCCCACCGGCGGGCCGACCACCCGCAGCCGTCCGAGCGCGCTCATCGCCCCGCTCATCGCCGCGCCCCCTTCCGGGCCGCCGAGGCGCCCCGTCCGGGCTGCCAGGTGCGCAGCCGCAGGCTGTTGCCGACCACCAGCAGCGAGCTGAGCGACATCGCCACCGCCGCCAGCATCGGGTTGAGCAGGCCGACGGCCGCCAGCGGGATCAGCACCACGTTGTAGCCGAAGGCCCACAGCAGGTTGGCCCGGATCGTGCCGAGGGTCCGTCGGGCCAGCCGGACGGCGTCCACCACCGCCTCGATGTCGCCGCGCACCAGGGTCAGTCCGGCCGCGCCGATCGCGGCGTCGCTGCCCGAGGCCAGCGCCACCCCGAGGTCCGCCGAGGCCAGTGCCACCGCGTCGTTGACGCCGTCGCCGACCACCGCGACCGTCCGCCCGGCGCCCCGCAGCTCGGCCACCACCGCGGCCTTGCCCTCCGGCGAGGCCGCGGCGTGCACCCGTTCGATGCCCAGCTCGCGCGCCACCGCCCGGGCCGCGCCCGGGCCGTCGCCGGTCAGCAGGACGGTCTCCAGCCCCATCCCGCGCAGCCGGTGGAGCGCCCGCCAGCTGCCCGAGCGCAGCGTGTCGCCGACGGTGAGCACGGCCGCGGCCCGCCCGTCCAGCTCGACCACCACGGCCGTGCGGCCGGTGTCCGAGGCGGCGGTGACCGCGTCCGCGAGGTCGGCGGGCAGCGGCTGCGCCGTGCCGTCCGGGCGGACCACCCGTATGCTCCGGCCCTCGACCACCCCGACCACCCCGACCCCGGTGGCGGCCGCGAAGCCGTCCACCGCAGGCAGCGGACCGCAGCGCTCCCGCGCGGCCGCCGCCACGGCCCGCCCGATCGGGTGCTCCGAGCGGTGTTCCACCGCGCCGGCCAGCCGCAGCACCGCACTCTCGTCGAGTCCCGAGTCGAGCCCCGAGTCGGGCCCTTCGTCGAGCTCCGAGTCGAGCCCCGCGTCGAGGCCCTGGGCGACCGTCACCGTCGCCAGTTCCATCCGCCCGGTGGTCAGCGTCCCGGTCTTGTCCAGCACCACGGTGTCGACCCGGCGCAGGCTCTCCAGCACCTCCGGGCCGCGCACCAGCACGCCCAGCTCCGCGCCCCGCCCGGTCGCCGCCAGCAGTGCCGTCGGGGTGGCCAGGCCCAGGGCGCACGGGCAGGCGACCACCAGGACCGCGACCGCCGCCGTCACCGCCGCCTGGGGGGCTGCGCCCGCGCCGAGCCAGAAGCCCAGCACGCACACCGCGCCCGCCAGCACGCACGGCACGAACACCCCGGCCACCGCGTCGGCGAGGCGCTGCGCCCGGGCCTTGCCGGCCTGGGCGTCCGCCACCAGTGCGGTGATCCGGGCGAGTTGGGTGTCGGCGCCGACGGCCGTCGCCCGTACCACGAGCGCGCCGCCGACGTTGACGGTCGCGCCGGCCACCGCGTCCCCGGGGCCGACCTCCACCGGCACGCTCTCCCCGGTCAGCAGGCTCAGGTCGAGCGCCGAACCTCCCTCGACCACCACCCCGTCGGTGGCCACCCGTTCGCCCGGCCGCACCACGAACTCCTGTCCGGGCAGCAGTAGTTCGATCGGTACCAGGCGCTCTTCGCCGGTCCCGCCGTCCCGGACGCACACCTGCTTCGCGCCGAGTTCGGCCAGCGCCCGCAGCGCGGAACCGCTGCGCCGCCGCACCCGGCCCTCCAGCAGCCGCCCGGCCAGCACGAACAGCGGCACCCCGACCGCCGCCTCCAGGTAGACGTGCGCCGCGCCGCCGCCGTCCGCGGTCAGCGAGAACGGCATCCGCATACCGACCTCCCCGGCGCCGCCGAACACCAGCGCGTACGCGGACCAGCCGAAGGACGCCACCACCCCCAGGCTGACCAGGGTGTCCATGGTGGCCGCCGCGTGCCGCAGCCCTTGCCAGGCCCGGCGGTGGAACCCGGCCGACCCCCAGGTCACCACTGGCACGGCCAGCGCGAAGCAGACCCACTGCCAGGCGGGGAACTGCAGTGACGGCACCATCGACAGCACCACCACCGGGACGGCCAGCAGCACCGTCACCAGCAGTCGCCGGCGCTCCGCCGGCTCCTCGTCCGGCAGCCCGACGCCCGCCCCTGCGGGCGCCAACTCGGCGGTGTAGCCCGCCCGTTCGACGGCTGCCACCAGCTCTGCGACCGGCACCCCGGCCGGGTGCAGCACCCGGGCCCGACCGGTCGCCAGGTTCACCCCGGCCGTCACTCCGTCGATCCGGGCCAGCCGCTTCTCCACCCGGCCCACGCAGGCCGCGCAGGTCATCCCGCCGACCGCCAGATCGGTGCTCACCAGGGCCCCGGCGTCGGCCCCCGCAACGGGGCTCATCGCATCCCGCCCATGTCGTGCCCGCCCATCCCGGGCGCCCCGGGCGACGCGCCGCCCCCGGGCGTCAGCCCGGGAGACACCGGGCCCGCCTGCCGTCCCACCGCATACGCCACCACGAACACCACCACCAGCAGCAGGGCGAACCCCGCCAGCACACTCAAGGGCCGGACACCCGGCGACTTCGCACTCACCCCCCAGCAGTCGGACGGCGGGCGCGGTTGGTTCCCGTACGGTCCGAACCGGTGGGGCGCGCCCTGGCGCCGCGGGCCCGGCGAGACCCGCACGGCAGGCTCCGGGCCTGGATTAATTCGGATGACGCACCCGATGTGACCAGGTAGCGTCCGGGACGGCGCCTCCCGATGCGCTGGGTCCCGGCTACTACCCGTCAACTAGGTGCCGGTGCCCGTGGTCGGTTCCGGGAGGCGCCTACGCGTTCGGCCCCGGGGCCGTTCCGGCCCGTGACCCGGGTCATGGCCCGGGGTCCGGGCGAATCCGCCCCTGTTGAAATCTGATCGTCATAAGATCCCTTCGTGTGCCGAAGACCGGCACCCGGCCCGGCCGCGCGTGCTCGTGCGGCGGGTCGGATGGTCGTCGGAGGGGGGCGTAGCGATGAGAC